>JAPOQA010000060.1 GCA_026710945.1 Chloroflexota bacterium | reverse complement strand
CAAGAGAGCAATTCTACGATGATCGCGAGGCGTACTTAGACCAGTTCCGTTGCACTGGGGGAGGTGGGGCGACTGCAAGTAGGACACAGGTCGTTTGGCCGACTCCCCCAACGCAAGTTGCTACTGCGGCATCCACTCCCATGCCAACACCGGTTCCTACGGCAACTGCCACTCCTGCTGTAGAGATACTCGACAGTCCGCGTGAGCCTAGACTTGCCCGTGAAATACTTGTCGGCTACCTTGTGGACAAACTGCAAGAAGAAGCCTCAAGCGCCAACGTACAGAACGTTGCAAATCGTCTTGCTTACCTCACGGGGTCTGCCCCTCTAGTCCTAAGGATGTATCTCGCAGCAGGTTACAGTTTTGCGCTAGAAGATGAGCCAGTTTTCTACTCCGCGTTCCTAGTGCACCCCGGCTGCGTAGTTAGCCACCCAAGTCTAAGGGAGGATCAAACAACGGCATTTGCCGAGAATTTTAGCCGTCGTTGGCCCGATGTGGATCCCAATACAGCGGTTGGGCTTGCTGAGATGGAACAGTTGACAGACGCGCAGAAACAGGAATTCTGCAGGCAGTACAACGACTGGATTGAGGCGAAGAAGCCTGGCTAGCTACTCCTGGGCTTCTACGTCGGCAAGTTGATTTACGTTATTACGTAATTACGCGGTTGAGGTATTCCGCAAGTGCGGTTTCGAGGATCGCCTGGTGTGTTTGGTCGATTTCTGCGGCGTACATGCCCAGGCGGCGATAGGCGCATCCTGCCGCGAGAGGATCAGGAAAAACCCCCCGGCCAGCGCCGGGGGGTCTGTCTTTTACCAACTGCGTGATCGACTGCCAGCTAGTACCAAAAGACTTGAGCAAACCCAGCAAACACGGCCACCAACGCCAGTATCAGGATGACTTGCACGCCGACCATCCATTTGACCATCTGCACCTCTAGTTGACGCAGGTCGGCTTTGGTGGCGAACGTTTCCATGCGCGTCTCAATTACAATCAGGCGTTCTTCGATGCTGGCGAGCCTACTCTCTACGTCTGTCTCTTCAGGTGCAATTATCGCCAAGATTCTGCTTCTCTATCCAGGAGGTTCTCCATACGTGACTATCTGGGGGTGTTGAGGTTCTCGCTCCAGGACGACTCTTCGACGCTACTGCCTTGGAAGCTCTCACCAATGACAACAAACTTTCGTGAGTTGTTTGAACCCGGTCTGATCGTGTACAGACGGTATCCAATCTTGTTGAGACGTTCGATTGCAGCTTTCAGGCTAGCATCGGCACCATCCTTCGTGACTACAACCCAATTCAGTGGACGTATCGGACTCGCCATTGCTCGCCTCCTTTAGGCAATGCTTCTAACAACCCATCTTCTACCAGCGAATCAATCCTCGTTTTACTGACACTGAATCTGATGCTCGTGCCCGGGGTCATCGAGGAGCCAGCTAGCCGGATAGTGCGTATGCTGGCCACGACCAAGCAAGGTGGTTCCGCAGCGGTGCGTGTGCTGGTCGCTGTTGCCGGTATTCTCCATCTGCTGAATGCGGCGCTCCAACGCTGCGATGCGCCGCTCTAGCGCCGCAATGCGGTTAGTTGCGCTCTGCTGCGGTGCCGGCGTAGGTGTGGGCACTGGCGCCGCTGTCTGCCCTAGCTTGCAGTAGTCCTTGAGAAGCTCGCGCATGAAGTCCTTAAATCGATTGGCTTCTTTGCCGTTTTCAATGTCTCTATAGTCCTGACGAAACAACCACGCGGCGTAGTTGGCATGTCTAACGCGGGCGTTGTCCGTGTCGGGGTGTCCCGCTTCCCCGTACCTTTTGCTCCACCACCACGCCGCTCTGTTTTCGGCAAAATGTTCATTCATAAAGCAATAATCAATGGCTAATCCTTCCCCGCCCTTCGGCTTTTCTCCGTACTTCGTCCAGGGATGGCCCGCATGGAACAGCTCGTGCACCAGCAGGTAGGCAATCACTTCGAGCGGTTGGTGGCGCATGGATTCGTCAACCGTGATGGTGTTTGTGGAAATGGTGTACTGCGCCAGGTGCTCGATGTGGCCAAAGGTGAACTTTGGGTCTTTCGTGGTCACTGCACTATATTCACCGTAAACGCCCCCCGGCCAAGTTTCCTCGATCATGTTCAGGGCATCTTGCAGGCGCGGGTCGATTTCGTCAGCAGGCAGTGGCACCGCGGAGAGGAGTAGGAGAATGAGTGCGAGAACGACGGATAAGATGCGTGGCATGGAAGCCCCCTTGCAGCGTGCGAGGTAAAGCGGTACACTTATTATCCTTTCCGCTGTCGCGGTCAACCGGTGAGGTACGGATCCCAAACCCCGAGCACTTCTTCTCGCGCCCAAAGCTCAGCACTGTCCACTTGCTGGCTACACTCGCTTTGAATTGTACTATGCGCGTATGATATAGCCGTGATCTATCCGCCGATGTTCTATGACCTATTGTGATGTATCGGCAAAACTGGCATAATTGCCCCGGTGGGCGCCGATTCCTGCGGCCTCTGTGGGATTGTCTGTCTTGGCTTCCTCTGTAGTCGCGACCATGTAAAGCCTCCATACTATCATTGCTGCGCTACAAACGCTTTGCAGCGCAATCTACACAAAGGGGGCAAGACATGTCAGCAGCCAGAAAGGACGGGGCAGGTGATGGAGACCGTAGCGACGATAGTTATATTGCTGATTGCGGCAATCGTGCCGGTCGATCACGCGCCTAGGGACCGGTTCGGCAATCACATAGACACGCGGATTACGGTGTTTGAGTGGCCGCTTGAGCGTCGCACGCGAGAAGAGCTTTGGGAGTTGGCATATACAGTTGTTGGGGCAATTGGCAAGGTGGAACAGCAATGAGTCAACTACCCGCAGACAGCAGAAGGATGGTTCAGGCGTTGTTGTCTATCCGGCCAGAGGATGTGGAAAACGCACCAGACCCCGATGCGGAAGAGTTGAACCGGCCAATTGTCGTACGCCCCGAGCAAGACGTTCCAGAGAGGTCAGACCAATAGTGTTGAGCCGCTCTGTGCATTCGTTGACGCAGCGGTGCAGGTACTTGGCGCTCATCGAGTAGTACACGCCTTTGAAGCCGCGTTTGAGGACCGCCCACACGCTCTCGATAGACTGCGCGTGAGTTCTCCATTCACGTACTCCCTGCAACTTTGGTTCACCCACGCATACCAGTACCCGGGCAAACCTCGATACGCCCGCCAGTCGTCGGAGCAGACCGTGGAGTCCGGCTCGACGTTGTTCCTGATGGACCGGAATAGCGTCTCGCGGGATGCGTTGGGGATGCAGAACGCCTTGACCCTGCCGTCGCGCTGGTGCAGGCCGAACACCATCTCCTTGCCGGAGCTTGGCCCGGCACGGTACTTCTTCTTGGAGTGGCGGTTGCTGTCGGACCCGCCGACGCAGGTTTCGTCGACCTCGACGGCCGGTTACATTGCTTTACGTGATTACGTAGTTGCGCGGTTGAGGTATTCCGCAAGTGCGGTTTCAAGAATCGCCTGATGGGTTTGGTCGGTTTCTGCGGCGTACATGCGCAGCTGACGGTAGGTTGCGCTGTCAAGAGCGAGTGTGAGTCGCTTCTCGCCTTTTCGTTTCTTTGCTGCTGATGGCTTGTCTGAAGCGGTCGGCTCGGCGCCGCGTTGTGGTATCCCGGTATCGGTCGGTCGGGTTTCGGTGTCCAACAGCCCATCGAGGTCAACAGGTTTTTTAGGCATTGAGCATTCCCTTCACGTAGTCCCATACGGCGACAATCTCTGTACCCGCTTTTGTGTCTTTGGTTTCTGTAACGCCCTGCCCCGTGGCTGCTGTTTCGGCATAGGCAACACGCTGAGCGATGTTCACTGGTGCTAGCCGGCCATGCTGGGCTAGCACGCGGACCGCCTCTTCAGTGATCCGGGCACGGGGCGTTTGGGACAGCACAAAGGCAAACGGCTTGGTGGCTTCGTTGACGGCGGCTAGCGTGGCACCTACAGACCGCAGGTCGTCAGGGGAGGGTCGCACAGGAATCAATACAAGGTCAGCGGCAAGGAGTACCTCCCACAGCCATTCCGAGGCAGCAGGAGGGGTGCGGCGCGTACGTGAAATGGAAGAGGAGCGCGCACGAGCAGGAGGTACACAGATTATGATGCCTACTGATGGCACTCCTGCGAAAGGCCTGGCAGAAGACCCCGTAGAGAGGCTAGCCAAAGCCAAGTCCATGTTCGAGCAAGAACTCATCTCAGAGGCAGAATATGAGACCCTCAAGGCGAATATCCTGCAGAAGATGGGTCAGTGACCATGAATTTCGGTAGTTGGACAGAGCTTATTCTAGTCCTGGTGATTGTGGCAGTTATTGCCATAGTCTGGTGGGTAAGGCGCCACAAGATTTGTCTTTGTACGTCGCTTCGTTGATGTATGCCGGCGTGTGCTCAATGGTGTAGTGGTGAAGCTGGCCGGTGATGGCACGCTTGACCAGTGACCAGAAACCCTCAATGGTGTTCGTGTGGATGATGCCGTCCACGTAGGTCTTGTTGTGGCTGACGCTGAGATGCTGCATCCAGTCGTGCACCTCATTGTAGCCGGGCCATTGGTCGGTCATGAGAATTGACCGTGGGTCGATATTCTTGCGTAGGAACATGTTGATGAACCTGGCGGTGATGCGAGGCGAGAGTGAAGCCTTGACCATACCGCCGCGCTCCACGGCACCCAATACCTACCTTGCGCTTGCGACTGCGTCCCATGACACGGTCGTCACCGCGTGTCTTGCCACCCAAATAGGTCTCATCAGCCTCAACGATGCCGCGCAGCAGATCGCCATCTTCCTTCATAGCCCTGCGCGTGTCAATCGTCTGGTGAGAGAACTGTATCACAATTACGCATCAACGCAACCACATAACGTCGTATCTGCATAACTGCGCAGATGCGTCATGCGTAAGTGTAGTGCCGTCTTTCATGGCGAGCACGGGGGAACCACAAACAGATCGTCAACTATGGTCGGTAGCCAAGGTCTATCCCCGCGTGCACGGGGGAACCACCCTTGCCGCTTGCCTGCTGCCGAGCGTGCTAGGTCTATCCCCGCGTGCACGGGGGAACCTTGGCACCAGTAGAACGTCTCCGACGCATACAGGGTCTATCCCCGCGTGCACGGGGGAACCCAGAACATGGAGCGCCAGTTCTTCTCCACTTACGGTCTATCCCCGCGTGCACGGGGGAACCCCGCATGAAGCGGGAACGCCTGAGCGCCGACCAGGTCTATCCCCGCGTGCACGGGGGAACCATGCGTTTGATGCGGTAGGTGGCACACCTGAACGGTCTATCCCCGCGTGCACGGGGGAACCCTGCTCCATCGTGCCGCCCCAGAGAATCCACGAGGTCTATCCCCGCGTGCACGGGGGAACCTGTGCGTCGAGTGCTGGTCAAGATACGCGGGCAGGTCTATCCCCGCGTGCACGGGGGAACCGCGCTCGACGAGGGCTTCCGCTGTAGGCAGAACGGTCTATCCCCGCGTGCACGGGGGAACCGTTCGGTAGCATCTCTCGCGGCGAAAGAACGCGGGTCTATCCCCGCGTGCACGGGGGAACCGCGGGCGATTGGTGAAACGGAGACCCTCAAGAAGGTCTATCCCCGCGTGCACGGGGGAACCCGTCCGATTGCTCAGTTGGAGTTGACACGGTAAGGTCTATCCCCGCGTGCACGGGGGAACCCGGCTGCTTCTGTCCGATGAACACGCGGATAGGGGTCTATCCCCGCGTGCACGGGGGAACCTGCGCTCCGCTTCCTGCATTGCCGCTTGTACGGGGTCTATCCCCGCGTGCACGGGGGAACCATCAACACATAGGAGCCGGCATCCTCAAGCATAGGTCTATCCCCGCGTGCACGGGGGAACCATGTCTTTTGTCCCGTCCTTTCTGTAGTTCACGGGTCTATCCCCGCGTGCACGGGGGAACCGCGGCACGTTGCACCATGCCTAGCACCATGCCGGGTCTATCCCCGCGTGCACGGGGGAACCCGCTTCTCCGCCGCTTCTGCCATCAACATGCGCGGTCTATCCCCGCGTGCACGGGGGAACCTCAAACCCGTCTCCGACCTGCTACCCGACAGCAGGTCTATCCCCGCGTGCACGGGGGAACCTTTGCGCCATCTGCTACCAGGAGCTCCACAAGAGGTCTATCCCCGCGTGCACGGGGGAACCTGGTGTGCGTCGGTCGCATCCCTTGAGCCGCACGGTCTATCCCCGCGTGCACGGGGGAACCCCTTGTCTCGGTCGTACTCTGCAAAAGACATTGGGTCTATCCCCGCGTGCACGGGGGAACCCTGATGCTATCGGGTAGGACGTCGGCGACGGGTGGTCTATCCCCGCGTGCACGGGGGAACCGACGAGGACGGCGAGCTCCAGCTACACAACTGGGGTCTATCCCCGCGTGCACGGGGGAACCGAGCGCATCACAATGGCAGAAACACGCGAAGAGGGTCTATCCCCGCGTGCACGGGGGAACCGGCGTATCCACCTCGTACCGTCCTCTGCCCAACGGTCTATCCCCGCGTGCACGGGGGAACCATTCGTTCGTCCGATATCACTCCCCCGTAATACGGTCTATCCCCGCGTGCACGGGGGAACCTCGGTCGCTTGCTGTGCCATTACTCTGGTCTCCGGTCTATCCCCGCGTGCACGGGGGAACCGGCGTATCCACCTCATACTGGCCGCGCCCGTGCGGTCTATCCCCGCGTGCACGGGGGAACCCGCAGCTATACGTGCGCGAGGTCTCGGCAGCAGGGTCTATCCCCGCGTGCACGGGGGAACCAAGCCGCGCCGGATCGTGCAGCTCGCGGCACCGGGTCTATCCCCGCGTGCACGGGGGAACCTCGTGCCGTTCTGGTCATATTAGGCACAACCAGGGTCTATCCCCGCGTGCACGGGGGAACCTGAATCGCGTGCAGGAAATGACGGAGATATCCCGGGTCTATCCCCGCGTGCACGGGGGAACCTCAGTCGAGCGAGACGAAAAGGGTAATACGCGCGGTCTATCCCCGCGTGCACGGGGGAACCGTCACTCCCGCCCGCTTCGCCGCCGCGCTCACCGGTCTATCCCCGCGTGCACGGGGGAACCTATTCCGATACTTGGCGCGGTGTACAAGGCTTGGGTCTATCCCCGCGTGCACGGGGGAACCCAGTTCACGCGATAGCAGCCCCCGCGATACACCGGTCTATCCCCGCGTGCACGGGGGAACCCTTGCATTGCCTATCACTGCGCCTTCTCTCATAGCCTTGGTTTTGCATATTCATATCGCAGAGAGAACAGCGTGCTCAATGCTGCGCCAACGATATCGACTGCTGCCTAGCTGTATTTCACCAGGAAGACGCCATCCGCATCCACAATCTCCTTGGGCGCCTCGCCCAGGGTCCTGATCTGCTGATTGCCCACACCGGACGGGTCTCGCCAGGTCATCACGATTGCGCCCTGCCCAAGCTCCTCGTACCAACGGCTTAGCACATCCCAAATCCTCTCTCTTATGCCTCTCGTCATGTTGGGCGACGTATATACACCAGGAGCTATTTCCAACATCGCCGACGCCAGGAAACCCCGGTAGCGCGCCTCCACGTTTGTCGTGACGATTACGATCATGCACAGTTCCTTGGAGTATTACGCTTCCAGGTGTCCTTGCCCAGGCGCTTCGGCCTTCGCCTCGATGGGTGCTACGCCTTCGAAGAGGACCTTAATGCGGTCTATCATCTTGGGAATAACGTTCTCGGTCCTCAGCATCTCCCCCGTGGTACGGCGGGTATGCCTCTCGATGTTCAGCGCGGGGTCTTGCATTACCGCCTTGGCGGACTTGAGCGCGGCGGGAAGCAGGATTGTGTCCCGGAAGAGATCGGCGATGTCCAGGACAAAGGCATCGCCGCTGTGCTCGTGTATGAAGCCCAACTGCGGAATCGCGCCCACCGAGATCACGGCGATAGCAGCCGCCGATGTCACGGCAACCGAGGCGTGATTGATCGCCTGGTTTGGTATATCGGCAGAGAGCGGATTGCTCCGGTCGTAGCGCCGACCGTGCCACGGCACGCCGTATCGCTGGGCCAGATTTCGGTAGGATTGCTTCATGCGGGCGCCTTCGATGCCCCTGAGGACATCAAGGTTCTGATGGGGCAGCACTTCGCCAAGGCGGAGGGCATACATCTTGCGCGCTATGGTTATGCGGCTGCCGGTGGGGTCGCCCCAGGCGCGCATCTGGCGGCGGGCCACCTCGGATGTATCGGGCATGAGCGGCGGCGCGGTGTAACACCGGACGCCGTCCTCGCCCACTGCCACCAGGGCCGTCCCGTGGCGCGCCATGAGGCGCAAGGCGTCATGGCTAACCGTGGAGCCCGGCCCCAGTAGGATCATGGAAAGGGTTTGAAAGGGTATGCCGTATTCCCCGGCGTCCAGCGAGCTATCGGCGGTGGGCGGGATCTCGCGGCGAAAGCGCAACGTGCCGTCCCGCACCGTAAGCGCGCCGCGGGACAGCCACAACAGACCGTGGCGGTCCGCATGTGGGATCCGCGCGGTTTCAAGTCCTAGTCTGCCTCTCAGCATTTCTTGCCTCGCTGCTTGCGTATTTGCTTGTTAAGGTGCTGCGGCGGCGAATCGCCAGTGCGCGCCCTGCGGACGGCGCTTCAAACCGGACGCAGCAGGAGCATGCCAAATCCGTAGGCCCGATGGCGACCGATGCCCTTGGCGAGCAGCGCGGCGAACGCCTCCGAGTCGGTTATGGTGAGCACACCCCGCATGACGGCGTCCGGCCCCTCGGAGTATGGGGCGGCCCCGGCCTTGCGGTAGGCCCGCGTGCGCTGGAAGGAGACCAGCGTGGTCTGGGTCAAGTCTAGGCTCGCACCGAGCCTTCGACCTTGACGCAGCCTTCCACCCGACTCTTCCGACAAAAGTATGGCGAATTTGTCCGCCAACCAATCCGCGTAGACCTGCTCCCGGCTGCGGGGCATCTTGCCTTTGGGATGCCGTTCAGCCTCGGCTTGAAAAGCATCCATCTCTCTGTGACGACGTTCAGAGTCCTCTCTGGGCTTCCGCACCACGGGCCGGACGCGAACCTCGAAGCCGAGCCTTTGTCCGACCCGCCACGCCGACGGCATTGCCTTGCTGTCCATTTCGTCTACCGGAATGACGCGGCTCTGCAAGGGGTCGGCGTAGACGTTGGCCATCTCCCGCAGCGTGTCCGCGTCGCTGCGGCCGTAGCCGTAGAGGACGCCGGTGGGACAATCCCGCGGCAGTATCAGGCGGAAGGGCTTGGGCGCCAGTTCCCCAAAGCACTCGCTCAGCAGGCAGTGCATGGCGTGATCCGGGTCCTGGAGGCGCTTGCTGCCCATCCAGCGACGAAACTCTCGCGCGTCAATCTGGGCGCGCACCATCTGTAGGACTCCCGTTGCGGAAGTTGCTCCGGTGGTTGTGGTCATGTCTGCTCCCTTGCCGTGGATGCCGGGGATTCCCCGACGGCGCCGGCTCGCGCGTTGCAGACGGCGCCCTCGCATACCCAGCGACCGCCGCCGTGCAGCCCCGATACCCAGTTGCGCTGGTCGGTGAGCATGTAGCGGCGGGCGGTCTTCACCCTATCGTCCTCGCCCACTGCCTCGTAGGCTGGCCACATGGCTGCGAGGGTGTTGGAATTGTCACTGTCCTCTTCCGGTTGCGATGCCAGCAACGCGGCCAGCGCCGTTTTTCCGTCCGCGTAAGCGACGAACAGCGGCCGCGACGGCAGGCACGGCTTGCGCCCGATGAAGAGCGGCCGCGCCGGCTCCTGGAGCGCTTCTGCTACGTTGGCCAACGTCAGCGACTCGTCCACCGGCTCAAGCCTGAGGGCCACGGTAACGCGCATATCCGCAAAGTAGTCGCGGTAGCGCAGGTGGGGAGCATTGTAGGTATTGGCCCCTCCTGCGCGACCTTCAGGCAGCCCTCGTGTGGTCCATCCCATGTCAGAGGCTCCAAGTTGAGCAGTTTGGAAGTCCGTCAAGCGCACCCCGCCCGCCGGTTCCCGGTCGATGCGGGCGGCGAAGACCAGTCGGTCTTGCAAGCGCTGATGCCGTTTCGCCTCGGTGCGGCGCCAGCCCAGAGCGTTGGCCAGCAGCCCGGTGAGCATGGACGCCGCCGGGAATCGACGTATGACGCCGTAGTTGTCGATGGTCTCGCCGCCGAAGGCCATGAGCGGCGCTTCCAGCCGCAGTATGAGGTGGCGCATGGCCTACGCCTCTCCGTTGCGAACCGTCTCCGCCGCCCAGGAAGCCAGAGCGTCCAGGTTAAGGCGCGGCGTGCCAGGGATTTCGCAATCTTCTAGGCACATCACCCCGCGGGTCTCTGCGGCACCATAGGCATTGTCCAGCTTCTCCAGATGGCAGGATAGCCTTTCGGTGGCGTCCTCTACCTGCGCCTTGGCCGGTTTTCTAAAGGCGTTGGCCAAGCTGCGGGGCTGGCGCTTTCCGGCCTCGATCAGCATCAGGTCCGCATACGCGTACGGCGCGGTGGACCCCCGTTTCGCGCCGGGCGAGACCGTGGCGATCAGGTGCGCAAGATGCTCGACCACCCGAGCGGCCAGCGACCTGTCGGCGCTCTCCCAGTCCTCCGCCTTGCAACCCTCCAGGTTGGAGATCAGCCCCGGCACGTCAACCACCACGTAGCCGTAGAACAGCCCGGCCGTAAGCTCCATGTCCCCGATGTGAGCGGCCCCGGGGTCCTCGTCCTCCGTTTGCAGGTCGTCCACCACGGAGAAGTAATCGCTCTCGCTCTCCTCCGGGTGAACGGTGAAGGCGTGGGCCACGTGAACGGCGGCGTCGATGTTGGCGGCAGGGTCGGACGTGACCATGCGCCCGAACAGCGCGCCCTCCAGCCCGCCGGGCAGTCGGGCCGACTCGCGAAAAGCACGGAAGTTCGCGCTCTCTCCCTGCCGTTTCCCGAAGAGCGCGTCCGCTGACGCCTTGGCTCCGGCGGCGTCGTCCGCGTGCGCGGCGCAAATCTCGGCGGCTTTTTCTTGCAGATATCCCACTTCCGGGAAGCCCAGCAGCAGGGGCTGGCGGCCTGATTCCGATGTGCCGCCGGATCCGTAAACATGGACGTTGAAAGCGCTATTCACAGCATCCAGCACGTCCTCGGCTATCCCGCCAGCCTCCCGTATCGGCTGCATGACTTTCTGCTCAACGATGTTTCGCGAGCGGATAGCCGCTGCGGCGTCGGGAATATTGTGGATGGCGTACTCATCTTCAGCCACCCGCCAGTGACGCTTGAGGCACTGGGATGAAATGCGGGTACGCACCGCGCCGCCAAAGGGCATGCGCTTGGCCAGACCGCTATCGTCGCGGTTCAGCAGCGCCGCCGGGTAGGAGTGCAGGGCGTGTATCTGTAGGAACCTTGGTGTTGTCATGTGAAATCTCCTTTGAAATCATACGACCTCTACGTGATAGCTTCGTGGGGCTTCACTTCGTGTCATGCTGAGCACAGCGTCGACTTCGTCGAAAACACGGATTCAAGAGGGGTCCTGACCCTAGATTCTTCGCCGCGGAGTTTATCCTGAGCGAAGCCGCAGGGATGACATAGCGAGGAGCCGCTTCAGGCGCGAGTATGCATGGGCTTTCGCATATCCGCACGGTGTGAGTTCAATCTACTAATTCCGTTCTCCTTTCCTATCCACGATGTATTCGGTTCAGTTTTCCGAAACTGGGGCACTGCGGCGTTCCGCCCGGTAATACTCGCTGGCAATGCGTCGGCGCGCCCGCTCTGCCGCCTCTTCGTCATAGCCCTCGCTGAGTATGAACTGCGCCATCTCCCGCCAGTTGAAGGACACACCGGCGGACGCAAGGGTGCGAAACGCGCGGGCCAGCAGGGTACGAAGCATGCCTCCCCGGGCTGTCAGCAGCCTGTTGAGCCGTGACTCGCTGTAGAAACCCTTTTCCCTCTGCGCTTCACCGCCCAGAAAGAGCGCCCGACCGACGGGGGTGGATCCGTTGTGGGCAGACTGCGGAACGCCGTCCACGCCGATCCTAGGCGTCATCAGAGCGATGCCGTGCAGGATGAGCGCCCACTTCCTTTCCAGGGCCCGGTTGCCCAGCAGATCGTGTTCTGCCATCAGCCGCCAGTAGACTGCGGGGCCGGGCGAATCGGGGTCCATACGGCGCAGTTCAGCGCGATCGCCCGGCGAGAGTCTCCGCCCCGCTACTTCACCGGCTAAGGCAAAGGCGGTGTCACCCCAACTTCTGCGCTCGGGCTCTTGGGGAAGCCCAGCCGGATACTCAACTTCCGGTGCATTAGCTTTCATCATCATCTCCTTTCTCAGTGAACAGGAAGGGCAGGCCCCGGTTACCGCGTATTCTCCCCTCGAACAGCGCCTCGGCGTTGGCGCGGGCCTTGAAGCGGTGAATCGCCGGACAGGGCAGGGAGTCGATGGCCGCGGACAGAATGTTGCGGGCGTGATCGACAACGCCGTCCCGGCGGTTCATTAGCCAGCGGTTGCGCATGCGATCGCGCTCTTCCGAATCTTCTTCCTCAAACTCGTCCTGGAGGTCATCGAAGAAAGTGCGATCCACAATTCCATCCAGGCGATTTAGCCAGGGTCGAGCCAGATTGCGATGCTCAGGGCCTACAGCATCGCTGTCACCTCCTGCCAGAAACACCTGGATGGCGTGGCTGAGAATCCGCTGGACTGCACTTATATATTCAATGCGGACCGTGGCAATTTGCCCGATGTCGTCCTGCCCACTCTGACGCAGCATCGCCGATTGAAACCTCTTCCTGACGGGAATCATGCGCTCGTAGTAGCCTTCGGTCTTGCCCTGCCCGCGCACCATCCCCCTCGCGACAAGCGTCATGGTCTCCGGGGAGCGAACCTCTGCGTCTGTAGGCCTAAGCAACTCGGGCATTTCCCAATCATCACCAAATAGATACTCTACGGTCCTCTTGTAGGTAAAGCCGCCATTGGCAAGGGTCAACGACTTGGCATCCTTTCTGTCTATGGGCGTCCAGGGGTCTCCTGTAATGCCCTTGCTGGCCTTGGCCTCTATACGGGCCGCCTTGGACGACGTCCTGACCACGCTCAGATCTCCTGAGCCGTCCACGCCCAGCCGTATACGCCGACAGATCTCGAGGTAGTGGGGATCCAAGGCGCTCAGAAGCAGCGCCTCCGCCGGAGCGCCATCCCAGGGGAGAGCCCACAGCAGGCAATGGCCGTTAGGCTCCTGACGACGTTCCAGCAGGACTTTCATATCGCGTTTCGCGTGTGCGCCAAGTCGAATGTCCTGAGTAATGCTGAAGGCAGGCCTGCTGCTCATGCCGCCGTTCATTCTGGATATACCATAGTTGCCGGCGCCGCTGAATCCCTCCATTGTTTGTAGAGTAATCAGCGCGAACATCCAGTCATCAGTGGCGGACTGGACGGCCACGGCCGATTTCAGATCGTGGTTCTTGGACGTGACCAGCATGTCCAACTCATCTGGAGTGGCGACTGCGCTCTTGTAGTCCGATGAGCGCTCTTCGGAACGCGCCGGCGGCTGCATGAAGGCGGGCTTGGTGATGTCGTCTACGACCAGTTGCCAGGGTTCATCCAGCCGCCGCGGGTCATCATCCGGGTAAGCAACCTTCGCGAGTTCATCTCTCGTAAGGGCCTTTATGATACGCAGCCACTCGTCGGCTTGCTCCGGCGGTTGGTTCAGGTCTGCCCGGTGCACGGCCATAGCGCCCAACTGGACCAGGAAGGCGTGCCAGGCGTGGCGCTGGTGGGGGCGCAGGGCGGGGAACGCCTCTACTTGGTCGGTCATGAGCGCGGCGTAGACTGCGGGCAGGGACGCCTTTTCTCGAGCGCCGTTGGATTTGACCACCCGTATCAGGGACTCAGTGAGGATGTTGTACATCGGAGGGACTCCAGGCGATAGTCAATCGGATCATGCAAAGAACGATACACGAGCAATAACGGCAAAGCAACGCATTTGCCAGCGGCATCTCAGCGGTTCCGCGCGCCGTTAGAACCTGGTTACACTCGTTTTGTCTGCACGAGAAACGTTCGCCCCCACATCACGTACGGGGTAAGCTCTGAGCACTTCGACAAGCCTGTGCTGAGCTTGCCGAAGTGCTCAGAGCCTGCCCCGTACTCGATACAGCGTATCGACACGATACGGGGGCGAACGTTGCGCGCCCAGACAAGCAGATCGTAAACAGGCTCTTAGACCCGGCGCAGGCCCAGCCGGTCGTAGATGAAGCCGCGGTCGCCGATGGTAAAGGCGAACCCTTCGTCGGTTCGCTCCGGTACCACCGATTCAGGGATATCCTCTCCTCCCAGCCACCGGGCTGACATCGCCAGCCTTTCGATGCTGGCCGCCGCATCGAATGGGCTGGCTGGCTGCGGGTCGAAAACTATGTCGACGCGGTCGTCGCCCAAGCGCGTCCGTATCCGCTCTTCCATATCGCCGAAGACCACGTCCCGGTTGTCGGTGAAGAAGGACTTATCCCGCCTGATTATAGAGAACTGGGCGGTCTGGCCCTGAGCTATCCCCACTCCCGCTATTTCATTTGCATGGACTCGCCAATCTTCGCTCTGCAACTCCATCTTCTGGACAATCTCCTCCAGCGCAGCGGGGTGGGTGGCTTGCTCCACCAGCTTGCGGTTCATCTCCGGTATGTGCCACTCGGAATGCTGCTCTATGAGCCGGAGCGTTGCCTCCAGGGTTCGCAGATCTTCGTACACCCCACCGTAAGGACCCAGCCCGTTGGCCTCCGTCCCGCTTCCGAGCAAAGGCGAGAGGTCGTTGTCTGGCGGCGCGAGTACAACGCAGACCGGGGTTTCGTACCCGTCGGGGCGATCGCCCCGACGATGTCGGTGCAGGCGGCCGATGCGCTGCAGCAGCACGTCCACCGGGCACAGGTCGCTGATGAGCAGATCCGCGTCGATGTCCAGGGACTGCTCCAGCGTCTGTGTACCAATCACGACTCGACCGCCGGAGCTGCGGTCCTTTCTGCCCAGGACTTTCTCAACCCGCTTGTCCAAGCGCTGGCGGTCTATAGTTGCAAAGCGCCCGTGATGCAGGGCAGGTAAGCCTTCTACGTCAAACAGCAGGTCCTGATTGTCCGGCCCTGCGAGCTCTTCCAACGCCTGCTGCGTCCTTATTGCATAGCCAACGGTGTTTCTGATTACTAGCACCTTTGCGCCGCTGCGGGCAGCCTCCAGAGCGCGCTGCGCCACGGCATGGAAGTCTCCCATCTCAGGGGCCGTTTCTACCCTTGCGCGTTTATCCTGGTCGTTCTCCCGTGTGCCAACCAACTTATCTCCCTCCATGCTCTTGACGCTGACGGCGGGATACGGAGCGTCAATCGCTTCTAAAAGAGTTGGCCCTTCTCCGGCGTGAGGCCTGCCGTGATTGAGCCAGCGATGCCGGGCGGCCGAGCCCAAAGTCGCCGACATGAGCAGGGCGTAGCCGCCGTCACCGATGTGGGCATCCAGAAGCGCCTCCAGAACTACCCTCATGTACGTGTCGGAGGCGTGAACCTCGTCCACCACAAGCAGATTGCGCGACAGGCAGGCGGCCCTCATGTGCGCGTTCTTGACCATAAGCGCCCCCATCATGGCTTGGTCAACCGTCCCAACCGCTATCTGGGCGGAGAGGAACCTCTTGGGGCTCTCGGTGGCCCAGGGCTTCTCCGCGCCGTGGTGGTCGTCCCACCAGGGATTGTAGGAGGGCAATCCTATGGAGTCGGCGTCTTTACCGGGGTCGTAGCCGGGCACGGCCAGCACGACGGGCGGTCTGTGCCGCGCCGGCAACAGGTTGGCGGCAAATCGCTTGACGCGGTCGTGGATCTGGACTGCCGCGGCCCGCGTGGGCAGTGCAAAGTAGAGGCCGTCCACAAGCCCGGCCTTGTACATTCGGGCGAACCGCCACAGAACCGCCTCCGTTTTGCCGGAGCCTGTCTCCGACTCAATGATGACCAGCGTCTCTTCAAGGAAAGTGTCTGCGGCGGCCGTGCGCTGGATGGCGTTGGGTTCAGGTGAGCCTGGAATCTCGAATAGTCCGCCGAAATCGGGAACGTCTTGGAAACTGGCCCTCTGCTGTTCAACATCTAGCCCTAGTGCCTGGATTGCATCCTCTGCCTGCCGTTGAGCGTGCAGGAAGTAGTCGTCCTGCCGCGAGTCAAGGTAACAAAACCACTCCTCATTGGAGCCAATCCAGTCGGCCCAGTTGCATAGGCCTAGGAACATGTGCTGGAACTCGGGAGCCACGGGCAGCGGCGCGCCATCGGAGAAGGCGGCGGGGAACCAATCCTTTACCAGAACCCCAATGCGCTCTACGAGCTGCTTGGGCTCCAGTTCACCGAGACGCTGCCAGATAGCCTCGTTCCTGGAGTATCCACCTTCCAGTTTCAGCGGCCGTCCGTGATGGGAAAGTGCAGCGACGAACAGGGCACAGACCGTCTTGCCGCAGCGATCATCCCAAGTCTCGGTTGCGTCCCACCACCAGCCAAGGGCGTCGAAAAACCAGGCGGCCGTTCGCCGATCTTCCCCGTTGAGCACGGGTACCAACTCGTTAAAGTGACCGGAGCGTCCTGGTCTGCGTCGTCCTTCCGGGAAGTCGGAGTCACGCCAGACCCGCGTCTGAAAGCCAACGTTTGCCTTGCCAATGTCGTGTAAGGCGGCAAGAATGGATAAACGGGCCACGGCCACGTCGTCTAGGTCATCCAAGCCGCCGGAACGCGCTAGCCTCTTGCGAATCGTATGCTGAGCCAGCAGCGCCTCAAAGCAGGCGCCAACGTCGGCGAGGTGGTGCTCTAGGAGGTGTATTTCGCCCTGGTCGAACTTGCCCCAGTGCCTCCGCGTGTAGACCGGCACGCATTCATGCTGCGTTGGTGCGACTATTCCTAAACCTCCAGCTTCCTATGCTCAATATTCCCGAGATACGTGCGATAATTGGCACTATGGAGGAGAGTGCGCTCTACAGGCACTCAAAGGCGTCAGTTTCATTCTTTCTGAACAGCCTGACCTTCAACGCCATCGATGTGGAAACGGCAAACGCAGATCCTGGCAGCATCTGCCAAATGGGCGTTTGATGGTGGTATTGGCGGCTAGTAAGAAGTAGGGCACTCAACAGTTCCCGGCCCTTTCGGCATGGCCCACTTGATGGCAAGGCCTTCAGCAACGAGCAAGTCGCTGAGTGATTCATTTGTGCCTTCACAAGAAACGTCCCAAATCATGGGGCTGCTGGATGAGACCCTCTCGGTAAATGGAAGGACCACGCCTTTCTCGTTCGCCAGTATTTCTTACAGGGCACGTTTGCAGTCGTCGCCCTTACCTTCCTTCGGACAGAACGGCAAGTAAACAGGCTTGCGTGGTGGGGTGCCATGCTCACCGACTTTGAGAATATTTGGTCCTACAACCTCAACTCTGTTGTAAAATACAGACATAGGGAGTCCTTTCAGGCTTCCTTCACGCTTCTACTTCACAATCGCCTCATCAACAGCAGCCAGAACTTCTGCTCTTTAGGACCCATAATTGCTTCTCCTGGCTGTCTCTCATCATTCCGCAGATATGAAACCAGCTGGCCTGACGGAGGCAACAGTCAATGACGTGCCGCCCTCGATCGCTCCGGTGTTCGCTTCAGTCGGCGTGGCTACGGCCACCGTAAGGGTATAGGAACCGGCGCTATAGCCCTCCACCGCGATGTAGTACGCACCCGAGCGCGGCGCTGCCCAAACGATGCGCGAGGCCAGCGATTCACCGTGATCGTCGTTGTACGCCAACTCCTGCTCGTAGGCGTCATACAGTCCCACCAGTGAGTCGGAGAGCGTTCCCAGCGCCACGTCTATCTGGTAGAACAAGCCTTTCTCTGCCAGGAACACGAAGAAGTCAATGTCATTTTCATACTCCAGCATGCCTTGCACAGCCTCCCCGACCGTCACAGCGGTGGCTCCCTCCAGTGAGTTGGCGTAGTCGTCCGTGACATCGGAAACGGCCACCGTCAGAGTATACGAACCGGCGCCGTAGCCCTCCACCGCAACGTAGTATGCGCCTGAGCGCGGCACTGCCCAAACGATGCGCGAGGCCAGCGAATCACCGTGATCGTCGTTGTACGCCAACTCCTGCTCGTAGGCGTCATACAGTCCCACCAGTGAGTCGGAGAGCGTTCCCAGCGCCACGTCTATCTGGTAGAACAAGCCCTCCTTTGCCTGGAACGCGAAGACGTCGGTGTCGTCCGCGTAGTCCAGCGTGCCTTGCACAGCTTCCCCGACGGTTATAGTGGTGGCCTCCTCGACTGAGTCGGCGTGGTCGTCGACGCTGTCGGAGACGGGGGCTATGTCTCCCTCATCCCTTGCGCTCAACAGGTCCGGCACGCAGAGCAACAGCCCGACACCGAACGCCACGTACGCGGCGGAGTCGTCGGGGGAAGCAAGCAGGGCAGCGAGGTCGGTATCGGCTACCAGTTCCCGCAGGCAGGACGCTTCTTCCTCGCTCAACGCCTCTCCATCCTCGGTCAGGCCGGCAAAGAACAGGTGCGGAACGCAGTTCAGCAGCGCCGCGACCGACTTCACAGCCGCGTCGGGGTCGTCTGGGACGGCAATCAGGGCGGTCACGTCAATATCAGCGAACGACTTCCTTAGGCAAGACGCTTCGTCTTCACTCAACTCCACGTCCTCTCCGAACGCGGCGGAGAGTATGAGGCCCGGAACGCAAGAGAAAAAGGCAGAGGATGCCGCGGACACGGCAGCGCTATCGTCAGTGCCGGCAACCACGGCTGCCCAGTCGATAGCGACGATCGCCTCCCGCAGGCAGTCCCTCTCCTCTGCGCTCAAGTCTTCTATGCTCGCCCCCGTTTCCGCGATGAAGAGGGAGACGAACAGATCCGGGACACACCCCACCAGGTCCGGCGCCAGCGCCGCAAACCCGGCGAGGTCGTCTGCGGCGGTAAGCAGGGCGGCAATGTCGATAGCGGCGAACGCCTCCCGCAGGCAAGACGCTTCTGCCTCGCTCAGCTCCACCTCTTCACCCAGCGCGCTGGACAGGAGTAGGGCCGGAACGCAAGAAAGCATGCCGACGGCGAAGTCCGCATACGCCTCGACGTCTTCATCAGCGAAGAACATGGCGCCCCAGTTAACCTCAGCCAGCAACCCGCGCAAGCAGGCTACTTCGTCCTCGCTCAACTCTTCCCACTCCACCCCCATCTCCGCGACCATGGTCGAGAGGAGCAGGTCCGGCAGGCAGCTCACAAAGTCGGAGAAGAACGCCGCAGCCGCCGTGTGATCGTCGGCGTCGGCAACCATGGCGGCAACCACGGCCGCCACGTCGGTAGCGGCCACCGACTCCCGCAAGCAGGCTAGTTCGACCTCGCTCAACTCCACGTCCTCTTGCATCTCGGCGATCACAACGGAGAAGTAGACGGCACGGGCAATTTCCGGAGCGAGACAGGAAAATATGGACACCTCCCACTGCTCCGGGCTGTCGCTCTCGCCCATGACAGGTCGGCCCAGCGCCGACTCCAACTCGTCACCCAGCGCGTTGCGGATGCACGCTTGCTCGGCGGTGGTGAGCGTAGCGAACACTTCCTGCCAAACAGTACCGCCGCTATCAATGCTGACATCAAGCTCGGCAATGGCGGCGGCGGGCTGCTCCGGCGTTGGACTCGCGGGGATGGGCGTCGGCGTCGGCGTGTGCGTAGCTACGGGCGTAGCAGTGAGCGCCGGAATCTCGCCGCAGGCGCTTAGAGCCACAATGAGGAGCAGGACTCCCAAGGTCGCCAACCAACGGATATGAGAGGTGGATGCGTTCACTTTGGCAATCTCCTTTTAACCGTGTTAATCGTGCGGCGGGGATGCCCGCTCCCGGCTTGTACCGACGTTGCGCCGAGAGCATGGCGGCCCGCCCCAGGCGGCACGGGAGCGTGTTCCGGGCGGGCGCTGCTTGCTTCTGCCGGGCAGTCTATCCGACGGTGAACTCGATAGGGATTCCGCAGACCCGAGCGATGATCAGGATGGCAATCACGGCTACCCCGACTATGATCCAATTGAAAAGACGGCTCCTAAAAAAATTCTGCCGCATAGCTACAACCTCCTTGCAGCCAGTAATTTGCTTTGCGCTCCTAGTGGTTCAACCATTTTGGATTGATGAACAGAATAAACGGTAGCGTAGGTTTGTAACCTGTGATCAACCCCTCGGATTGGCGTGACTGCCCCACGTCACGGGAAGATGGCACAGGTTGCGCACACGTCCCGTGCGAGCCTACGCTACCGGCGCTCGTGCCTATCGCTACAAACATGTCGAACCACTAGTCGTCGTCGGAGTCCTGGCTCTCAATGGCTCTGAAAGGATGCACCCAGTTGGCCAACGCCTGGGGATTCCGTGACTGGACCCACAGCCGGCCGCGGCCGCCGAATCTCAACAGCAGTTGGTCCGAGAACAGGAACGAACGGATAGAGCGGCCGCGCGTAATCTCATACGTTAGCGTTGGCTCCCACGCCACGGCGTGACCGTTATCCACGATGTACGTGCCATCCACCTCAATCTCCTCGATGTCACCGTAGCCGCTGAAGAAGAGCAACCCGCTGCCGGTGGCCCTGAGGATGAAGAGACCTTCATTGAAGAAGCCCCGGAAACCCTGGAAGGTGGTGTCGATGGTGACTCCCTGTTCCGCTGCCAGGTAGGCGCTGTCCTCCATGAGCACGTCGCCGCGGCTGAGGTCGACGGCCACGATGTCGCCGGGTTGCCCCGGCGAAAACGCCACGACACCGGGGGCGTCTTGCGCCTCGAAGACGTTCTGGAAGAAGCTCTCGCCGCCGAGCGCGGACCTGCGCAGACTCTTGAACATGCCTCCCTGCATCGAGGTGTTGAGTTGGATCGAACTGCTCATCCATATCATCGCGCCGGACTCCGCCACGACAGACTCGTTGGGGTCGAGGCCGACCTCCAGGACGCTGTAAGTCGGCCGGCTCTCTATCTCGTACTTCACCTCATTGCTTCCTTTCCGGCAGCAGCCCGCCCAACGTGCCTCCCCACTCGCTGGGGTTGTGGCTCTGGACATACAGCTTGCCGCGCCCGCTGAAGTTGAGCGTTATACCCTCGCTGGCAAGAAACGACTGGAGCCAGCTACCGCCCGCTTTGCCGAGGGAGTAGGTCAGCGTGTCTTCGAACGCGACCACGTGGCCCGTGTCAACGGTGAATGCGCCGTCCACGTCGATTTCCCGGATGGCGCCGAAAGCGCTCACGAGCAACTCTCCCACGCCATCGACCTTGAGGAACGAGAGCGACTCGCCTGAGAACATCCCGCGAAGGCCCTGGAATTCCGTATCCAGGCTCAGGTTTTCCGACGAGCCGATGTAGCTGCCTCCGGTGCATATCCAACTGCTCTGCCCGTTGCACTGGATGAGCGCTACGTCGCCGGGCAGCGTGGGCGCAAGCCCCACCTCGCCGCCGCGTCCGTCTGTCGTCCGATACTCCGATAGAAAGAAGCTCTCGCCGGCGAACATCCGCTTGATGCCGCCGAACAGCCCACCCGCGGACCGGGTGCGCGTGGTGACCTGGACGTCCACGTTGTCGGAGGTGCGATACATTGCCCCCGCTTCCGACATGAATTTTTCAGCGGGTCCGATTTCCACCAGCGCGGCCTTGAAGCCTCCGCCGCCGGTGAGTGTGCATTTGGCCATTGCTACGCTACCTCCTCTATGCCGGCAGGAATGGTATGAGCCAGTTGGCGACTGACCCCAAGGTTCTGGTCTGGAGATACACCTTGCCCCGGCCCGTAAACCGCATTGCCAGACCCTCGCCCGAAAGCAGCGTGCTCTTCAGGTTGCCCATGCCGCGAATCGAGTAGTCCACCGTAGGCTCCCACGCTACTACGTGGCCGGTATCGACGGTGAAGCCATCTTCCACCTCCCTTTCGATGAGCGCGCCGAAGGTGTTGAAGAACAGGTCTCCGTTGCCGCTGCACTCGATGAGGAACATGCCCTCGCCGGAGAACATGCTCTTGAAGCCGCCGAAGCGCATCTTGAGCTGGACGCCGGGCGTAGCTGCCATGAACGATCCTCCGGTCAGCACCAGCGAGTCACCGGCCAGCGCACGGTGTCCGACATTGCCGGGAATGGAGGGTGAAAACGTCACCTCTCCGCCGGTCGGATGGCTGTACTCGCCGACGAAGAGCGACTCGCCGCCGACCAGCTTTCTGAAAAACGCGCGCAGGAATCCGCCGAGCAGCCGCGCTTTCACCTGTACGCCCTCCGACATCCACGCCATGCTGCCTCCCTCGGCGACGAAACGCTCGCCGGGACCGAGCCGCACGCTAAGGTGACCGTACGCGGGATTGCCCTCTATCTGGTATTTCAATTGGCCTTCTCCTTTCTGCCAAGGTGAGCGAATTCTGGGCCGCGAAGGTAAAGCGGCGCAGCCGGGGCGTGTCTATGCGTGCCTACGCGGATTCGGTCTTGGCTATTCCCCGCTCGAACATCGCTTCCACCGCGGCGGACGGCGCTTTGGTCGCCAGGGTCACCGCTACGGCGAGCGGTAGTACGCCCAGCGTGAGAACTCCGAAGATACCAACGTGTAGGTCCGTGAGTGCGCTAACAAGGGTCAAGAGTCCGCCGGCAATGAGCGCGGCCATCGCGCCATAGAGGTTGAACCGACGCCAATAGAGTGACAGCAAGACTACCGGCCCAAACGTCCCCCCCATGCCCAACCAGCCGTACGTGAGGAAGGCGAAGATTGAGTTGGGCTGGCTCTGAGCGAGCAGCCAAGCGACGATTCCGATGAGAATCAACATGGTGCGGCCGATCCAGACACGCATGTACGCGCCCATTACGAACTCGAAGCGCTTGCGCTGGGCAAACCGGCGCACGATGGGAAGGTCGGAAGCGGCGACACTTGCGCCAATGAGCATCTGCGAGTCCATCGTGCTCATGACCACAGCAATCACGGCGGTAAGGGCAAGGGCACCGAGGACGGGATTTGCGATGAATTCCGCCAGCCAGTAGAAAAGCTGGATTCCTTCAATTTCCGCGCTGACGGTTAGAAGGCGGTCGTCTACTTGCGGCAAGGCGTTCCCGGCGAACAAGCCCAGCAAAACGCTGAAGCCGAAGATGATGAAGATCCACAACGTGCTAATTCTACGGCTGGTGTCCATAATGGCTTCGCTCTTTGCCGCCATGAAGCGCTGCAGGAGCCGCTGCGCGCCAAACGCGCCTTGAGACACCGCTACCATGAAGAGCAAGAAGAGGAATACATTCACCCTTTCGCTAATGGAAGCGAGTGGATCGCTAAAGGAGTCTGCGATTCCTGCCGTGGGGTTGTCTGTGACGACGAATACGGCGACTGCCAAGATACTGATGCCGAGCAACGTAACGATGCTCTGAAAGACGTCTGTGCGCGCGACCACGATGTAGCCGCCAATGAAAATGTACGCCAGCACCACGAGCAGTGTGATGAGTCCGCCGACCGCAACATTAACGTCGAATGCGATATTGAATAGGGTTCCGCCGGCCATGATGCCTGCGCTCACGTAGAAGAGCACGAACAAGAGCGTCAGTACAGCCGCGAGGAGACGCAAGACACCGGTGCGGTCATCGAAGCGCCGCTCCAGGAATTCCGGCAGGGTGAGCGCATTCTGGGCGGCGAAGGTAAAGCGGCGCAGCCGGGGAGCGACGAACCTCCAGGAGGCCCACAAGCCCACTGTTGCCGCAATTGTCAACCCAACGACATAGTGCGGGAAGCTGCCGAAGGCCATGGCGGGCAAGATAAACACCGCCCAGCCGCGCTCCAGCGAGGAACTGGCGCTCAGGCCTGATGCAATGGTGCCTATGCGTCTCCCTGCCAGCACATGGTCTGCCATCTCTTGCGCCCGGTTCGTGCGGTAGAGCGATATGCCTATCACCGCCAGGACATAGACGATGAAGAATATGAGGAGCGATTGATCTAACTGTGACATGGCTCTCCTTTTCCTTGGGAACTATATACTTGACTAGCCGGGGGTGTTTAGGTTCTCGCTCCAGAACGACTCTTCGACACTACAGCCTTTGACGCGCTCGCCAATGATAACAAGCTTCGGCGAGTGACCTGAACTTGGCCTGATCGTGTGCAGGCGATAGCCATATTGGAACCATTCTCGGTGACCACAATGCAGGCGCGCTTTCACCTGTACGCCCTCCGACATCCACGCCATGCTGCCCCCCTCGGCGACGAAACGCTCGCCAGGACCGAGCCGCACGCTAAGGTGTCCGTACGCGGGATTGCCCTCTATCCGGTATTCCAATTGGCCTTCTCCTTTCTGTTGCCTACGCCTTTCCTAGTCTCATTCCGCAGCACCAGCCGCAGGTGTGAAACCATCCCGCGCTGACGGCAATGAAGGTGCCATCAGGGGGCGCAGCCTGGCCGGTCCAAGGGAGGGAGCTTAGCGCGGGTTGTGGTGGCAGCACCCTCTTCTTTGAAGATGCCGGGGCACCCGCACCTTGCTCCCATGTTGCAGATGGGTATGTGGTTTAGCCTGACTGTTGATTCTTAGAGAAAATAGCTTCGCAGGCATTAGCTACTATGCAACACTCCTCCCGCTGCCCGTCAGCCGGCTTGGCTTGTGCACAGGTCTCGCCAGGATACTCAGCCAGATTGCAGACTCTTCTCGACACCTACCGAAACTCTAGGGTGCCAGGTACGGTACGGCGCACTGTTGTCCCTCCTGCTTGGATATGCACGACGTCGTTGGCCGCATCATAGTGGATTTCAGAATTCAGAAGCCCGCTCTCGAAGGAAGAGTATCCGGTGGTACCCCATGACGCCCTGCCCCCGTCGCCCACTGGCCGCTTCATAGAGACGTGCCAGGCGGGAATGTCGATTGAACGGATTTCCGGGCCATATATCTCCATCGCGCTATAGACCCACGTTTGTATTACGGCTTTACCATCCTGCAGCGGAAACTTGAGCGAGCCGATCCAGGTAGTTTCAGCAGAGGTCATGTTTGTGATCCAGAGCCCGAACCACACGCCATCAGAGTCGTTGGGGGCAGTTTCATCAGGGGCCATCCGCACGCGATAGTCTCCCGTTCCCCAGGGATAGAGCCGCCTCACCCCGATGAAGTCTCCCTCGTGCCCGGCTGATTGAGTCCAGCCGTCCTCTGGGTAGCGGGCGTTGGCAAGGTCGCGAGTTTCCCAACGGCTGAAGATCACGCCCTTGCCCCGCCAATACGGAGGCTCATCGGCGTGCACGTCGGTCTGCAACCCAAAGTAGAATGACAGGTCCGAGATTGTGCCCCAGGCAAGTATCAAGTAAAGCCCGTTGCCGCTTCCTAACGGCTCAACATCGCTATGGACCGTGAAGTCTATGACCAATTCCTCGAACTCGTCGAACCTATTCCCCTGATCATCTCGGACTTCACTCCACTCCCACCAGATGTACGCCATGTGCTCCGGCGGCTTTACCCATATCGTCCCCGGGTCTGCAATAGGAACAGGTGTCGGTGTGGGCCTGGGTGTCGTCGCAGGCATCGGTTGCGGCTCGACAGCGCATGCCGACAGCAGCATGACGGCCGCCACGCTCAGCAAGACGATCGAAACCGTGCTTGCCGTGAGCAATGCCAGCAGAAGACCGAATATGAGTCCACCGAGACGTTTCAACATGACAACCCCTCTGCGGCGCATGAATACGAGTGATCGGCTACAATGCAACACTCCTCCCGCTGTCCGTCAGCCGGCTTGGCCTGTGCACAGGTCTCGCCAGGAACTGAAGCCGACCGCCTTGCTGAGGGAGTACGGCAAGATGGCTGACCGACGCGCAGCCGAGGTCACCCTCAGCAGAAGGGCAGGCCGAGTTCCTCGAAGTCGTTGAGCACTATGTTGCTCAGCCCCGCAGGTACGCATCCCGTGAGCTCGTTATCGGCCAGATACACCCAAACCAGTTTCTCAAGGTTTCCCAACTCGGCGGGGATCTGCCCGCTCAACTCGTTGCTAGAAAGGTTTAGCGCCCTGAGGTTGGACAGCCGGCCTAACTCGGCCGGGATTTCCCCGGTCAACTCGTTCAGCGGCAGGTGGAGGGTTTCCAGGATGGCAAGGTTGCCCAACTCCGGCGGAATCTTTCCGGTGAGGAAGTTGCCCGAAAGATTCAGGTCTTCCAGGTGGGAGAGATTGCCCAGTTCCGGCGCGATGTTCTTGGTCAAGTAGTTGGCGACGAGGGCCAATTTAATGACACGGCCTGCGGCGTTGGTGGTCACGCCGTGCCATGTGCCCAAGGGACGGCTGGTCAGCCAGTTGGTCCGGGTCACCCAGCGCGCACCGCCGGTGGATTTATATAAGGCCACCAGTGCGGCCCGGTCGGAGGCGACGCTACCGGCGGGCACGGGTGGAGCCGGTGTAGGTGTGGGTGCAGTGGGAGTCGGTGCAGCCGGTGGTGGCGTGGGTGTAGCTGGTGGTGGAGCGGGCGTCGGTGTAGCCGGCGGTGGCGTGGGCGTAGGTGGCGGGATAGGCGTCGGAGTCGGCGTTGCAATGCCGCCGCCGGGGGCGTAATCGGCTTCCCACTCGAAACGCTCAGTATTGAGGCGCTGTACTAGGCCGTTCGGCCCGTTGATCCAGGTGCGGTAGCCGTCGGTGAACGCCGTCCGGTTGTCGGCTTTGCGCCATGCGAGCAGGCCGCCGGTGGTGTGCTGGTTGCTATCGCCGATGTCGTTGTAGTGCTCGTTTTCCAAGCACTCGCCGACGATGCCGTGACCGATAAGGTCACGCAGGGTAGCAAAGCCTAAGCGAAACTCACAATGACTTGACGCTGAAACTTGCCCAGTGAAAACTAGGAAGAACAGAAACACGAGCAGGAACGAGGTAAAGCGGTACACTTGCTATCCCTTCCGCTGTCGCGGTCAACCGGTGAGGTACGGATTCCAAACCCCGAGCAATTCTTCTCGCGCCCAAAGCGCAGCACTGTCCACTTGCTGGCTACACTCGCTTTGAATTATACTATGCGCGTATGATATAGCCGTGATCTATCCGCCGATATTCTATGACCTATTGTGATGTGTCGGCAAAACTGGCATAATTGCCCCGGCGGACGCCGATTCCTGCGGCCCGGGAAGACGGGCCTGCGTAGTCGCATGGAGGTGGTGAGTTGGACCTACCGCATGAACCGCTGTCGGAGAACGAGGCCGCCCTGCGGGACCGGCTCGCCAGGCTGAGCCAAGCCAGCCTGCGCATCAATGAGAGCCTGGACTTCGACACGGTGCTGCAGGAGGTGGTGGACAGCGCAAGAACCCTGACCGGCTCCCGCTACGGAGCGATAACCATTCTGGACAAAGCTGGGCAGCGGCCTGACTTCTTCGTTTCCGGACTAACCCGGGAGGAACATCAGAGGCTGTGGGAATTGCCCCAGGGGTTGGGTTTCTTCGAATATCTCAGCGGGGTCAAAGTGCCCCTGCGAGTTTCTGACATCGCCGGCCACCTGAGCGCGCTGGGGATGCCCAAGTTCTCGCCTCCGGTGACGGCGTTCGCCCTGCTGGTGACGCCAATCCGCCACCGGGGTGTCGGCGTGGGTACTATCTACCTCGCCCACGAGGCAGAGGGTCGGGAATTCAGCCAGGAGGATGAGGAGATCCTGGTGATGCTCTCCGCCCAGGCGGCGCTGGTGATCGCCAACGCCCGCCGGCACCGGGAGGAACGGCGGGCCAAGGCCGATCTGGAGACGCTGATCGACACCTCTCCGGTGGGCGTCGTGGTCTTCAACGCAGGTACGGGGACGCTTTCCTTCATCAATCGGGAAGCCCTGAGGATCGTGGACGGGCTGCGCGGCCCGGAACAGAGTCTGGAACAGTTGCTGGAGGAGGTAAGCTTCCGGCGGGCCGACGGGCGGGAGGTCTCCCTGCGGGAGTTTCCCCTAGCCGAGCTTCTGAGCGTGGGGGAGACGCTGCGGGCCGAGGAGATCGTCCTAGAGGTCCCTGACGGGCGGAGAGCCACGGCGCTGCTCAACGTAACGCCCGTCCTCTCCGATGGGGACGCGGTGGAGTCGGTGGTCGTGACCATGCAGGATATGGCCAATGTTGAGGAGCAGGAGCGTCTGCGGGCCGAGTTCCTGGCCATGGTGAGCCACGAGCTTAGGGCTCCCCTGACCTCCATCAAGGGCTCCACCGCCACGGTACTGGAGTCGCCCACGGACCTGGACCCCGCCGTGATTCGCCAGTTCCTCCGTATCATCGGGGAGCAGGCCGACCACATGCACGACCTGGTCTCCGACCTTCTTGACGTGACCCGCATCGAGACAGGCACGCTGGCGGTCAGTCCCGAACCGGCGGAGGCGGCTGTGCTGGTGGAGCGGGCGAGGAGCGTCTTCACAACCGCCGGGGGCAGGAACAACCTAGCCATCGACGTCGAGCCCGACGTCCCCCTGGTGCTGGCGGACCGGCGGCGCGTCGTCCAGGTGCTGGGCAACTTGCTCACCAACGCCGCCCGCCACTCCTCCGAGTCGTCCATCATCCGGGTGAACGTCGTGGGGGAGGATCTTCACGTCACGTTCTCGGTAGCCGACGAGGGGCGGGGCATCCCGGCGGAGAGCCTGTCCCACCTGTTCCGCAAGTTCTCCCGGGTGCAGTCCGATGAGCAGGGAGGGGACACGGGCCTGGGTCTGGCCATCTGCAAGGGGATAGTGGAGGCCCACGGAGGGCGCATCTGGGCCGAGAGCGACGGGCCGGGCCTTGGCGCCCGCTTCACCTTCACCCTGCCCACCGTGGGAGAAACCGGCAGCGGAACGGCGGGTTCTCGCTCGTCGTCCTCGTCGCGCTCCTCGCGGCGCAGGCAGGGAGAACGGGTGCGGGTGCTGGTGGTGGAAGATGACCCCAAAGACCTTCGCTATGTCCAGGACACCCTCATTCAGTCGGGTTACGCCCCCATAGTGTCCGGGGATCCGGAGGAGGCGCTCCGCCTCTTGGCAGAGGAGCGGCCCCAGCTGGTGCTGCTGGACCTCATGCTTCCCGCTACCGACGGCATCGAGCTGATGCAGGAGATGCTGAGCACGGCGGACGTGCCGATCATCTTCCTTTCCGCCTACGGCCGGGACGAGCTCATCGCCCCGGCCTTCGGCATGGGCGCCGCCGATTACGTCGTCAAGCCCTTCTCGCCGACGGAGCTCACGGCGAGGATCGGGGCGGCCCTGCGCCGGCGGGAGGTCCCCGAACCATCGGAACCGTACGTGCTGGGCGACCTCACCATCGACTACACCGAGCGCGGGGTGACCCTTGCCGGTCGGGCGGTGCATCTACTCCCGATGGAGTACCGGCTGCTCGCCGAGCTCTCGGTCAGCGCTGGACGGGTGCTGACCTACGAGCATCTTCTGGAGCGGGTGTGGGGGGAGATGGGCAGCGGCGACCTGCGGCCCATGCGCACCATCGTGCGCAAGCTGCGGGGCAAGCTGGGCGACGACGCGCGCAACCCCACCTACATCTTCACCGAGCCCCGCGTCGGCTACCGGATGCCCAAGGGAGAGACGCAAGAGGAGAACGGATGACTGCCGGGATCGTGTCTGCCTGATCTCCTGAGAGGACTCTAATTGTTCATCAGGGACGACGTGCCACACCCGTTTGGCGAACCGCTTTGCGTATGCGACCGCACCCAAATCGACTGTCCACGAGCACCTTAGTGTTGCGTGTCGCTTGCGTCCAAGGAGTGAACATATCCGGTTACAGCTTCTTTTGGGAGCGGATTTTCCCCGATGCTGACTATATCGGGGAGGGGGTCTTGCTTGCTAGTAACCAATGTCAGCGCAGGAAAGATTCAAACCGATAAACTGCGCCTTGCGCCAGTCACCCCGCCGGCCCTACACGCCGCCGCGCATGTGCTGCCGCCACCAATCGGCGATAATCTCCCGCACGTCTGTCGTGTTTGCGCTCCGTTCTAGCTCGGTCACGTCCGCCACGTGAAAGACCGCGCGGGCGTCACCAACGCGCGCCACGATCGCTAGCACGCGGCCTGTGATGGCGTCATAGACGATACTCGCGTCTTCGCCGGCGTTTATGTGTGCGAAATAGAGATCCATGTCACGCCCTTTCCTTGCGCGAGAGGAGTTTAAAGCAAGAGCCGGTGTCTTGCCAGCAACACCGGCTCTTGTCCTCTGCGGCACTCTCTGTGGAACTGGAGCCACGTCGCGGCCCCTGCCGTCACTTTAGCCAGCGCAGCGCTTCACCGGCGCTCACCTGCCGCGTGTAGCGCGTCACCATACCCGCACTCGCCCAGCGCCCCTGGCGCATCGTGGCATCCGTGGGCACGGCGTTCTGCGCCATGCGCACAGCCAGCCCGACGCGGCCTGAGTGGCCGGTATAGTCACCCCGCAGGCCTGCCTGCAGCGCGGCGCGCGCAATGCGCCGGCTGATCTGCGCTCCCGATAGCCCGAAGATAGAATTTTCGGCACCAACATCGTCTGGCCGGATGGCATCGAGTGCACGCATTGTCATCCGGGTCACGCCTACCACTGCGCCGGCAGCGGTCTGGTCCGTCTTGGAGCGGCGCACCGTAACACGGCCGCTGCCGTCCGGCCAGCGCTCCACGTCGCCCCAGGTCAGCGCGGCCGCTTCGCTGCGGCGCAGGCCTGCGTCGCTCATGAGAGTACAGAGCGCAATATCGACAAGGCCACGCGCCAACGCTGTTGCTTCCGACTCCAGCACACCGCCGCGGCCCGGACGCGGTAAATAAGCGGTTTCGCGGATCGCTTCGAGCGCGGCCGCATCAAGCGGCGTTGCCTGGCGCTGCGGCTGCGCGTGTGCGCGGCTCAGGCCCTTGATGGCCAGGCGCACACCTTGGTGGGCGCACGGGTTGTCCAGGTCGGCATCGCGGTGCCGCGTAGCGATCGCAGATGCATAGGCGCGGATGGTGGCCACTGACGCGCCTCGCTGCGCCAGCGCCGTCAGGTAGCGTGCCACGTCCTCCGGTGCTGCCGGCAACACCGGCACACCGTGGGCCTGGGCCCAGTCCGTGAACACGCGCCAGCGTGAGGCCAGCGCGCGGCGTGTATGGCGGCTGCGCGACGCCTCGATGGCTTTGGGCGACATCGGCGTCCAGCGCCGCCAGCGGCGCGAGCTCCGCGTCCTGCGACTCCGGAAGCGATGCTACAGCGGCCGACGTCGTTAAGGGCGCGTTCGTGCGGGAAGCGATCGGGGTGGTCATGTGGCGGGTACTCCTACGGCCGAGGGCCGTCTGTGCATGACTAAATGCACGATACGTATCTATTTATCGCACATTTAGATGGGAGCGACAATTAAGGGCCAAAGTGCGGCGCGCAGCCCTAGGCAAAGCGGCGCAAGGACTCAAGTTGTTGCTTTGAACGCCCAGCAACTTTCGTGCTCTGGTTGAATACGACCCTGTTGAAATAGTGGACATATTCGCCACTCAACTCACCTACTCCCCCCTGCTTATGGTTGAAGCTCACTGCTACATCGTGAGCGAGGGCCAAAATAAGCTCAGTGCCTGGATCATTTAAGTGACCACCAGCCCTTATGACCGGATTGCTTCCAACGATAAGTCCGTCTTGCCCTTTGGATGAAACTGTTACCCACAGTTTCATTCCACTAAGAGAGGAGAGAGCTTTGTTCCACTTTTCCTGGAAACTGCGCGGCCATATTTCGTTTTGCAAGAATTTTCCCATGGCTTCGCGATTAATAGATTCCGCTTCTGCCATTCCCCAACGTTTCCTGTACATCCGTTGCATATCCTCGTCCTCCAAGAGGCCTGATATTAGCTGCGCAGCCTCGTCTGGCGACCGCTTCGAGAGTGTCACAAAGAACCAGTCCCAAACCTCTCTCTCGTCAAGTGTCAGACTCGGCGGCTTACCATCCCGTGCATGTTCAACAATCTTACAGACAACTGGGTCGGCTGCACTTTCAAGCTCGGAGAGAGAATTCTCTGTGGAATAGTCTCTACTACCGTCTGGATTGGTGAATGTGTAAACATTCTTCTTACGAAAGGTACTCTTGATATTCCGTTTCTCTACCCGCGTTTTCGATGTATCCTGTTCAAAGAACCAGAGCTGGTTCTTGTCATCCACAAAGTGCTTGAGCAACATCTGCGGAATATAATGCTGACGCTTCGGATTGCTCACGTGTTTCCAAATTCCTCTCTCGATATTACTATGCCTCTCCAACTCGCATATCCGTTGCTCCAGTTCAGCAATACGGCGTTCCAGCGTCGCGATCCGTGCCTCGTACGCCACAGAGCGCGACACACTGAGAACTGCCTTAAACGGCGTGACAAGAGTCGCTATAGTCATATCTCGACCGTGGCGAGCAAAAACGACGCGCTGAGAGGCGCTGTACGGCGTTTCGACGCCCTTGCCCGTGTCAGCAGTCATTGGAACAGGCCGTGGTCTAGTTGTCAGCCTTGCACCACACGAGCATCCCGTCCGTGGTGCACTGCACACTGTCGCCAATGGCGTTGTAATGTTCGTTTCCCAGATAGTCGCCGACGATCTCATGGCCTATCAGGTCCTGGAGGGCCTTGAAGCCGAGAACAAACTGGCATTTCTGATGGCTACGGGCGGGCATGGACACAGTGGAGATTTCCAGCAGAAGGAACGCAAGAAGGAGGGTCATAAACGGTGCATAGGAGGCTTTTCTCGGTGCAAAAACGAAGGCTGTGGCGCTACTGCGCGCTTGCAGGACACATGTCAGTGCTACCCGAGGGCAAAGCCCTTCTTCCGTGAGTCCCTTGTTTCAATCCTCACCCGACGCCAGGGTCGGGTGCTATTCTACAGAGTCCCGTCATGCAGGGGCTGTGGGCTGTGCTTCTGTCACATTCACACCAATTGTCACGCTAGATACTGACTGCTCTCCTTTGAAACAGTGAAAAGAGATCGAGGGTTTGCTTCTCAGACGGGCTGCGCCTCGGTCGGCGCAGCCTGATCCGCCACGCTGACGGCGACTGAATTCTCTACTGGAGTTCGAGACATATCGTGCTTTCGCTTCATGTGAAGTAGGAGGCTCCCCAGCAGGAGAGTGCCAAGGGAAGCCCCCTGGGTGTTGAAGAAAAATGCAGCGGATGTTGAAAAGCAGCAACAGGCCACGCTTTACTTCGCAATGTCGTGCTCTTTCCAGTCGGGCACGTGCGCTGTCATGAGCGCCTTGAAGAGCTTCCCGTGGTTCGGAACCCGTAGGTGTAGCAATTCGTGCGCGATTACGAAGTCCTGAAACTCGGCATCCTGACTGCCCAAGTCGGTTGCCAGGGTGATCGTGCCGGCAGTCGAGCAGGAACCCCACTTGCGGGTCATGCCTCGGACGCGTACATGCGGCGCAGGGACGTGGAGACGCTCCGCCCAATACTCCACCCGTTGCCGCAAGTCGCTGTGTCTGTCGTCACGCCTCGGCATCGTTGCCTTCACTCAGTAGTATCGCCAAGGTCTGATCTACAATTCGGCCTCGCTCATGGCTCTCCACCTTCAGCAGGGGGTTGTACAGCGAAGTCCTCAGCCGTCGATGCTCGTCGGCGTTGACGGCGGCGTTGGGAAAGCGGTTCACAAGCGCCTGGGCCTCCTCTGCGAACTCCTTCGCGCACACACCGGCCGCTTGGAGGGCGGCGTTCTCCTTCAGCGTCCAATACACCTCGAATGCCCGTGGTGGCAATGTGCTGTCCCTTGCGGCGGCGACGTCGGCCTCCTTCTCTTTGGCGAGGACCTCCAATATGTCCATCGCCGCGAGTCCGGTTGTCGTGCGCTCTTCAAGACCCTTCAGCACGGACTCCGCGCGTTCCTTGAGCGGCCGTAGCACGGACTCCAGTTCCGGCCCGTTCTCTACCTCCGTCTGAAGTCCGCGCACCAGGTTGAATACCTTGGCCTCGTCTGGCCCCGATTCCTTGCGCAGAGCCTCAAGGGTGCGAAGGTCGAAAGTCACGGACTTGGTCAGGTTCCCCAGGCCGTACATCGCAGCCGACTTTTCCACCAGCCGCTGGGTCTTGTACGCCAGATCTGCCACAAAGTCGGGGCGGTCGGCGTAGGCGTTGCGAACGACGGCATAGAGATGGGTGAGACGCTTGAAGGTGTCAATATGGTCCCACAACTCAGCCGCAGGCGACAATATCTCCCACAACGCCTCGATCTCCTTGTATGCCGAGAAAAACCCCTTGCGAGCATCGGGATCGAGAAAGCGCGTGTACACCACCTGCTCCAATCGCTCGTCTGCGCCCCCTCCTGCGGTGGCATAGGCTGCTCGCGTCTCGGCTACTTTGCCGCCATCCGCATTGTCCAGGTATCTTGCCTTCGCCTCGGCAATCTTGTCGTGGAAGTCGTGCATCAGCCGGTCGAGGCCCTCGATGACGCCGCTCACGTCGGATGAGTCGAACTGCAGCGCCTTCCTCAACTCGCGCAGCACGCCCACGAAGTCAACGACGAGACCGATGCGCTTGCTGATGCTCTTCGCGTCCACATATGGCCGGTTCACCCGCGCAATCGCCTGCAAGAGGACGTGGTCGCGCATCGGCTTGTCCAGGTACATGCAGTACAACAGTGGCGCGTCGAAGCCGGTCAGCAGCTTATCGGTGACGATGAGCAGCTTCGGGTCCTCGCTCGCCTTCTTGAACATCAGGCGAACGTCCTTCTCCCGCTCTTCCGAAAGCTGGAGCTTGGCGACGAGGGGCCTTTCCACAACGTCATTGGTGTTTTCCGAATACACCGGCACGGTCCATTCCGATGGAAGCAGCTTGTCCAGCGCCCGCTTGTACTTGGCGCAGGCCTCCCGGTTGACCGCTACCAGGAACGCTTTGTAGCCAAGGGGCAGCACGTTCTCCCGAAAGTGCTGAGCAACAAACGCCGCTACCTTCTCGATGCGGTCGTCGGCAGTGAGGAAGGTGCGCAAGCCCACGGCCCGGTCAAGCACGCGGTTGAGCTCATCGACGTCGGTGACACCTTCCATCTCGGCCAAGGCGAAGAACTCCCGGTCGAGCTGGGCCGCCGGCACGGTCATCTCGCTGGGCGCCATCATGTGGCGTATGGGCAGCGTCGTCTTGTCCTCAATGGACTCGGCAATCGAATACTTGTCGAGGTAGCCCTCATCGTCGTCGGCCCCGAATATCTTGAAGGTGCCCTCTCCGTGCTCCGTTCGTGCGATGGGCGTGCCGGTGAAGCCGATGATGGTCGAGTTGGGCAGCGCGGCCATGAGGTACGTGCCAAGCTCCCTGGCCACGGAGCGGTGGGCCTCGTCGATGAACACGTAGATGTTGTCGCGGGCATTGGCGTCCTTTTCGATACCCTCGAACTTGTGAATCATCGAGATGATCAGCCCTCTCCTATCGGTAGTCAGTAACTCCCGCAGTTGTTCCTTCGAGCCAGCGTGCCAGACGGCGATGTCCTGCTGTTGCATCTCGCCGAGCAGCCGCTCGACCCAGCCTGCAAGCTGGCCCTCCAATTCCGTTCGGTCCACCACGACGACCACCGTGGGGTTATGGAACTCCTCCTTGGCCTCAAGGACCAGGCGGGCGGCGGTGAGCAGCGTGAAGGTCTTGCCTGCCCCCTGAGTATGCCAGACGAGGCCCCTGTGTCTCACCGTCTCGGCGCAGCGTTCGACGATGCGGTCCACGGCGCGGCGCTGGTGCTGGCGCAGCACGGTCTTCCGCGTCTCGCCGTCCTCTACATAGAAGAGTATCCAGTCGCGTAGGGTGCGCAGGAAGTCCGTCGGCTCGAAGAAGGACTGGACGGCGAAGCGGTAGCTCTCTTCTTGCGTCTCCTTCCACCGCGCCATGTAGCGGCGCGACAGGTTCCAGGTGACGCCGTACCAGTAGTCGAGCAGGTGGGTGACGTTGAATAGCTGGGCCGCGCCTATGAGCTCGGGGGTCTCGATCTCGTAGCGACGCAACTGCTTGATGCCACGTTCGATAGCCTCGTCATCTGTCGGGTTCTTATGCTCGACGATGGCGACCGGCACGCCGTTGACCACGAACATCACGTCGGCGCGGTTGCCCTTGCGGGCCGGCGGCTTGAGCCGCCACTCCCAGGTCACGTGCAGGACGTTTGCGCCTGGGTCATCGAAGTCGACAAGCCTGACCTGCCGGTGACGCTGTTCAGCTTCGTCGTACCACTGCCGCTCACCCCGCAGCCAGGCCAGCATCCGCCGGTTGCCTTCAATGGTCGGCGGAAGCGCCTGGATGTTCTCGACCACTGACCGGACGGCGTCGTCCGTCATCCAGGAATTGAAGCGATGCAGTGCCTCTTCCAACACGCCGCGAAACAGCAGCCCGGCCTCGCCCCCTCGCTTGATGAGGGCATTCGATGGCGACAGCGGCGTCCACCCGATCTCCGCCGCGTGACGAACCATCGGAAACTGGACGCTGCCTGCTTCTGTGATCTTCGACTCGGTCATGGTCTGACCCCTATCGCGCCCCTATCTCGCACCATCGCGCCCCTATCCCGCACCCACCACACGTCTCCATCGCGTCAATGGGCCGCGAGCCGTGGACATGACGAGGCCGTTGTCTCGCAACTCCTCCAGTGTCGTTCGCACCTGACGCTCGCTGATGCCGGACCCCACGCGGGCGTGAATCTCGCGGCGCGTCAAGCCGTTCTCCACGCCTTCCAGCAGGGCGAGTATCGTCTCCCGTCGTTCTTCAGGCCCGCTCACGCCGCTGGTTGTAGGCCTTGGAACGAATCGGCCATGTCGGAACCGCACGGTGACGGCCCCGCCATCATCCTCGATCTCCGGGACGGGAAGACCGGCGCTGCTCGTGAGCTCGGCCATCTTCAGCGTCCCGCTGCCCCATTCCTCGATGATCCCGCGCCGGTAGAAGGTGCGGGCGATCAACGGGTTCCACGGCCGCGACTCATGCGGTCCAAACAGCTTCTCCGGCGTCAAGCCGAAGTGCAGCGACCCGGAGGATGTGACCTCAAGGCGGTCGTCGTAGACCGCTATACCAACCGAACTGCCTCCAATGGAGTAGTCGCGGTGGCACAGGGCATTGGCCAGCGCCTCTCGCGTGGCCAGGGGCGGGTATAGGGGCTCGTCGATTCGCTCGAATCGGTCCTGCTCGAACCGTCCGGCGATGGGCAGGGTGTCGCGCAGAAAGCGCTCCGCGTTCGCCAGGAGTGTGAAGGCGTTGCCGTTGAACTGGCGATTGTCCAGGAATTCCATCCGGTCGATCCCCCGGAAACGGGCGACGCGCAGCAGGCACTGCGGCATCTCGAACTCCAGCCGCTCCGTGCTGCCGAACAGCACCGCCGCCGCCCGAAGCAGCACGCCGTCATGCAGAAGGCCGAGTCCGCGCAGGAGGTCGGTTGGTTCTCCACCTACAGGCTCCTCCAGCCGTCCGCGCCGGACCGCCTCAGCGACCGTCCGTCGAATCTCAGCCTCGTCCAGATCGTCCACCGACCACCCCGCGAGGGACTGGTTTTCCCAGCGCTGTCCGCCATGCATGCGCTCGGTTAACATGCGGTTGTACTCGTCGGCCGACATAGCAACCGTCGTATTCCCGACCCTGCGGTAGGCCGTGCCCCGGTAGGCATATGGCCTTACTGGCCCTTTTTCCACACCGACAACAATCACCTCATGGTCGCCGTTCACGGGAAGCCGTTCGACTGATGGGAAAGCGGCTGGATCTATCCTCTGTAGTTCCGCACTGACCTCTTCAATCGTACGCTCACTCACATGCTGTCCCGCTACTCTCCCTTCCGGTGTCACTCCAAACAAAACGCAGCCACCTCGCTGATTCAGCATGGCGCACACGGTCCAAGCCGCCTCACGACGGGTTCCTGTGGAAGTCTTAAATTCCAAAGTCTCAGACTCGCCAGACGCAGCCAGTGCTGCAATTCGGTCGATAGTCATAGGCGCATTCTGTCTCTCATTCGTGTCACTGATGCGCCGTACTGTCACAATCGGCTCGGTAGTTAGAGGCCAAGTAGTGACGCGACGTCACGAGTTGACTCGTCTCATAGATCGGCTCAAGTCATACTCGCAGTGGTTCCGATTCTGAAACGCTGCTTCAACCAGAAACCTCAGACTCGTGGGATTGATTCTGTTCCATGACGTGACAGATATCTTTGCCTCCGGCTTAACTAAATTATCAATGAGCCTGTCCGGCATGTAGGGATATCGACGTTCGTATTCAGCTCTTGAGTGGATTGATGTCCATGACGTTATGTCCGGATACAAGGCCTTCTCGGGCAGTCCATGTGACACGTGAAGGGAACCATAGTCTGTCGGTGGCAGCATAATAACCAAAATCCCCGATTTCTTGTTAACAGCCCCATCGTACATACTTGAATAGATTTCCCAGTCCACGTGCTTCCTGCGTCTTGTTTCAGTTCCAACTAGGACAATGGTGACCGTGGATAGTCTCAGACGTTCATCCCTGATAATCTTGCGAATCTGTTGATCGCTAAGGTGGTCAGGGATATCGCCGATATCGACCGACTCATTCATGAAGATTCGGTTTTGCTCCCCAGATCTTACCAATTCCTCTTTGTACCACTGGTCATTATCATGGTGATAACTGATAAACACTTTATGCACGTCCATCCCCTCTCTCACAAGAGCCATTGTGTGCGCCTCTACGCAGCCGATGAAGCCCTTGCATAACCAGAGTCACGGCTTGATCGATGTGCGGCGTGTGTGCAAGTACACGGTTCTCTTTGGCAGAAAGACCGTTGTGGAGATTGTCCGGTCCGTAGCATTCGAAACGCTGACGGCCAGGCCAGGCCGGACGGGAGCCGGCCCAAGCATCGACGAGGCCGAGTGTCTCCGCAATGTCTCTTGTGCAACCGCCGAAGCCGCCGATCAGGAAGATCGGTTGACCAGAATCTAAAGACAGCAGGGCTTCTTCCGCAATGCCGGGCATATTCCCCTTATAGCTTTCCACACGCCCGCCGAGTAGGATGCGCGCATCTGTTTCATCGTGCATGATCCTGCGCATCGTTGTTAGGCCCTCTGCCCACTCTTCATCATCGGGCTCATGGCAAGGAAGCACTTTACGCTCTTGCAGTGTCAATCGCTTGCCATCTCTGTCGATGAGAGCAAGGAGGGCGGTCCCTTGGAGTTCCTCTTCGATTTCACTCAGCTTAACGACCGTCATTAGAATATGAACGGGCCACGCCAGATAGCTAGTTACCCTAGGCTTCCTGATCCCGTCGCCATCTCGGCGGTAGCGCAGAACCAAATCGAAAAGCAGTTCCGTAAAGCCATGTTGGCGCAGGTCGCCACCGTATGCCAAGTCCGCGCCAAAGGCAAGGAGGTACGTAGCGATCTCTGCCGTGGCATCTCGCAAGTGTCCATCACTTAACCCAAACACCGCCATGTCGGGACTCTCTGACGTTGAGATAGCAATGACCTTGAGCTTCTGGGATTCCTTTGTTGCCATTTTCACTCCTCCGCTAACCACTGTCTCAGACTTTGCACATGTACGTCGTGGGCAATATCAGCGAACAACTGTGCCTCCGCTTGACCCAAAGGCGGATCAGGATAGACGATATACTGGTCAGTTTCGTCGGCGCGGGCCGGCAGGTTGACCAGTGACATCAACTCTGGCGAACGCGCTATGAACAGGATCTGTGGGTAACGCTTGCGCAGGCGCTCGACACTGCATCGCCATAGAAAGTCCTTGAATACTTCATCGAGTAAGAGTCCCACTACTTGGTCAATTCGATCCATGCAAATGGTATCCATCCGAATAAACGGCACGTTTCCCAAGTAGGGGAACGCTCGCTCGTCAACCGTTTGCAGGCAGTCAACTACCAGCATGGGCGTGTTCGCCCGTTTTGTTGTTATCACTTCACGGCGGCACCACTCGCGCGACGAGTAGGAGTCGGTGTAGATTACTATAATCACTCCGTCTTGTATGGAATGGTCAATAACCGACGAAAATGGCGTGCCTGCTGGAATGTCATAAATGTCCAAGAAGCTCGACAACGCGCTGTTGTTGTGGAGCCAATCTCGAATCTTGCCTGCAATCCGCTCTCCGTAGTCATCGTGTTTAGAATGACTGAGGAAGACGTTGACTTTCTTCAAGTAGCGTTCAAGGCTCTCTTTGGCATCGGGATGCTGAAGCCGAACTAAGTGATGTCTCAGCATCCTATTGAACTCGTGCGTGAGATCTCTGAGGAGCCGCTGTTCTCGTTCTTCATTGGTGCCTGCCCAATGGTCCCAGCGCAGCGCTTGCTCCTCAAGTCCTATTTCAAGCGCACCCGCTTCCATCTCAACCGGAAACACGCGGGTGTTAAGGCCTCTATCGGCGGCTTCTCCCGCAAGGTCATGAACATACTGAACCCATGCGGGATCATTTGTAAGCGAGTGATCAATCAAAACAACTACCGCAGTTGTGCCGGTGCTATCCCAGTCAATTGGCAGGGGAGTCTGAGAGCCGGGCGCAGCAGCATTCCGAAAAATAACGCGCACACTGGCCCCACCGGCCACGTTTCTATACCGGTGAGCGCCGTAGTGGTCGTGAAACAGCCCTGCGACCTTCTCACCGAGAGCGTAATTCGGATGCCAGACGACATAGAGCATAAAGGGAGGTTGCGAGTTGGTTCCTATGATCACATTACTCCTGTGAAAAATCCGTCGACTCCACCATAGCCGATAAATCAAGATCGGCGGCCCTGATTCCCCCCGTCATCAGCTTGTGCAGCAGAGCCTTGAACAGCTCCTCCAGCATGGCGCGCTTCCGGCGGTGAAGATCTATCTTGTGATCGATAGCATCTAGGATGGCAACGACCTCGCGCTGCTCGTCCAATTTGGGAGGTATTGGCAACTGCAGTTGTTCTATCCGTACCAGTGCTAGCTTCGGCTGGGCATTCGTAGCTGTAGACTGCGCGATCTGTGTTTGGCATGTATCCGAAGCAAGCGCATACATCAAGAAGCGTGGCGTAACCCGCTCATCTGTTACGGAGACTTTGGCAGCGTTTTCGGTCAAGTTAGCACCATCTAGGCTCTCGGAAATCTGGCCTACCAGCCCAATAGTACCGGCAATCGATATGTAGACATCCCTACTGGATATGGTATATCGAGCAATCACGGACTTGTAACCATCCGGTACAAATAGCACTTGGCCAGCATCTACTCTATGGTCCCTGAAATCCGTTACACGAATGTAGGGCTGGCCTGTGTTCTCGCTGGTTAGCGCAACCCCCTTGGGCATTCGCTTCCCGCCCTTCACAACGGCGACGGAGTTGACGGCAACAGGCTCCCAACTCTCCGGCACCGGCCCGATCTCGGTTTCCTTCTGCGGCTCGCCGCGCAGGCCGCGGGTGAAGAGGGTGTGCATGGCGGCACGTTTGAGGGCCTGGGCCGTGGCAAGACTCTGGTCCTGCAAGTCGATGGAACGTCGAACGTGGTCCAGGAACTCAGCGATTCTAACCTGCTCACTTTGCGGTGGCAGCAAGACTTGAATACGGTCAATCTTGTTGCGATTGAGAGTGTTCCCTTTGACTTGCCTATCTTGTAGGGCGTCGTAATCCACCTGTGAGAGAAAGTAGCCCAAATAACTCTGGTTTACTCCCTCGTGAGGGTAGATGGCAATGATGGCTTCGTTGTGGCAGGCATCTACCCCAAGCGTGGCTATTCGTCCTATCGTTAGCTTGAAACTCATCAGCAAGGTGCCGGCTGGAACTGCCTTGTTTCCGAATATCTCGTCAAACGCTGTTCCTGAGATGCGTTCCTTTGTCTGCGAGACTAAGCCGAACTCAGTCATATCGGAAATTGCAACCCATGGGACACTATCGTCCGCTGCCATCCAGTACTCTGGTGTGGCGCGGGCAGGTGTCCGTCCTGCCGAATAGCGGGCTATCTCGGCAAAAGACTTTATTGTCCAGTTCTCCGAGACCACTGAATGTCCTCAATCATTTAAGAGAGCCCCTTGAGCCGCACAGCGGGCAGCCTTTTCAACTGTTGATTCATTGGGTCAACCTCTATCCCGACGGATTCCAGCGCCGTCACGCCCAGCAGCGGCTCCACATCGAAGACTACTCTGAGTTTATCGCGTGAAACCGCTGACACGTCCACGTAACGAATTACAGGCCGTGGATCAGCGCGAGGATTCCAGTTCGATCCTCGGATCGTCACCTCGCCTAAGGGACGCCACGTCCACGCTTCGTTCATTGCAGGCGCTCCAGCATTCTCGCCAGCGTCGCATCGACCTCACGGGCTTCTTCATCGAGGAGCCGCATCTCAGCGATGATCTCCGCAATCGGGCGCTGAGCTACGGCGTCGGTCTGTCCCACCCAGCGGCTGGGGCTGAGGTTGTAGTCGGCCTCTGCCGCCTGCTCGCGGGTGATGACGGCCACCTCGCCATCCACAGCCTCGCCTTTCAAGAAAGCAGCCGCTATGGGACGGATATCCCCCTCCGGGATGTAGTTCTTGGGTCGGCCCTTGCCCACGCGTCGGCCGGCGTTGACGAGCACGATCTTGTCTTTGCGCGCCTCCGGCTTGCGCTTGGCGAGCACCACGATGATGCCGGCGGCGTTCGTGTTGTAGAAGAGGTTGTCCGGCAGCAGGATCACGCCGTCGATCAGGTCGCGCTCCACGAACCACTTGCGGATGTTGCGCTCCCGGTCCTCGTTCTTGCTGCCGGAGCCGCGCGTCACCGCGCCGGTGTCCAGCACCACGGCCGCCCGCCCGCGCTCGTTCAGGCAGGACAGTGTGTGCTGGAGCCATGCCCAGTCGCCCTTGCCGGTGGTGACGCCTCCGGCGGTACGGAAGCGGTCGAACGGGTCGTTCGCGAAGATGGCCGGGGTGAAGTCCTGGTTCCACATCGGATTGGCGACCACGATGTCGTGGCCGGTGATGCGGCCCGCGGCGTCCTTGAACTTGGGGTTGATCATGGTGTCGCCGCGCTCTATCTGTACCTCCATGCCATGGATGATGGCGTTCATGTGGGCGACGGCGTAGCTGTCGGCCTGCAACTCCTGACCATATAGCTTGAGGGGAACGCGGCTGGTGGGGTCGGTCTCCCGGGCGACCAACTGGAGCTTGATGAGCAGTCCCGCCGAGCCGCAGGCATAGTCATGGCAGGTCTCGCCGGGCCGGGGGCGCATGATGTGGGCCATGAGAAAGCCGACCTCGGTGGGGGTGAAAAACTCGCCCGCCCTCTGACCGGAACCTTCGGCGAACTTGCGAAGCAGGTACTCGTAGGCGCGGCCCAGGAAGTCGGGCTGCACGTCGGCGAGGCCCAGGCGGTAGCGGGGGTCGGAGAAGGTCTCGACCACGTCGGCGAGCCGGGCCGGATTCAGGTCGCGCTCGCCGTTGCGCTCGGAGGCAAAGTCCACGAGGTCTATGACGCCGGAGAGCGTGGGATTGTAGCGCACGACGGCGCGGACGGCCCTGGTCAGGTGCTCGCCGACGTCGCGGGGGCGGGTGCTGCGGCCCCCGGCGTCGAGGGGCCAGTCGTGGGCCTCTCGACCGTTGACCACGCTCCACCGGGCCTCGGGCGGCAGGTAGAAGCGCACCGCTTTGTGGTCTCCTTCTATGACCTCCTGCGCGAATGTCCGGCTCCCGTACTGTTCGGCCAGCCGGTCGATCTCGTCGTCGAACACATCCGAAAGGCGCTTGAGGAAAAGGAGCGGCAGCAGGTAATCCTTGAACTTGGCCGCGTCCTTTGCGCCTCGGATCGAGCAGGCGGCGTCCCACAGCATCTGCTCCATGGGCTTGGTGGTGGGAACAGCATCCTTCTGGCGACGCGACCGCCGTCGGGTCACGCGGGTCGCAGCCTCCACCTCGTCCACCACCGGCTCGGTGGAGTCGACGCCCGCCTCGGCAGCGAGTGCGGCGATAGCCGCCCGCCCCGCCTTCTGTGGCATGGTCACGCCGCCCTCCCACCGGTTCACGGTAGCGAACGACACACCAAGCCTCTCGGCAAGCTGCTCCTGCGTCAGATCCAGCCTCGCGCGGATGGATTGAAGAGTTGGGGGGATATTGTGTTGGTCTGCTGTATCTGCCATAAACGGTGTTTCCTAGTCAGTTAGAGAGCCACTGGGCGTACGCATGGACATCGATCATTGGCACTGTGCCGCTAAACTGAAGCTGCGAGATTAGCGTGAGCAGGAAAGCGGTCGCAGGCTTGCCGCCTGAGTGCTTCTCGTATGCCTCGCTGCCTTCGTCAAACCTGAAGTACCCATGGGCGGCAACACAACCGAGGTCCAGATGATCATCGCCCATGCCGTCGCCAAGCGCTGTGAGCAAAGGCTCGCCAAGGGCTGGCTTCCAATCGCTCTCAAGAGTCAACAGACCACCACATATGGGAATGAGTGCCTTGGGTAGATAGGTTCCTCCTGCATGGGGAATGGGCAGGCTGGTCCGGTGAAGTCGGCGCACGCTAGCCACCTTCTCGCGTGCGTACTCTACATGCGCCGCATTGAGCGTCTGCTTGGCCTCGAACACTGCGTACACACTTTCAGCAGGGATGATGGTCTGCTCTTCGTACCGGAAGATGAAGGGTGAGTACTGACGGTCGTATACGACCACGTCAATCTGGTCGCTGAATACTCCTCTGCTATCCACCACATGAGCCTTGGCGGCTTGGTAGCGCTGAGGCAGATACGTGCTGAGAAGGTCCAGCCACACGTTCTCGCTGGCATCTCCCTTGGTGCCAGGGTGCGCGAAACTCCGCCGAGCGGTCTCCAGGCGTCGCTGGATGTCGTCATGCAGTCCAGCGAGGAGCTGTTCCAGCGACCACTCGCTCACGATGCACCATCCCGGAAGGGCGCTGTAGGAGTCATTGCTTGGGTGATCTTCAGAGCACTGTCCGCGTTTACTGGGCCGTCGGGATACGCATCGAGCACAATTGCGGGTAGAAGCCTCTGGGTGAGATCTGAGAATGTAAAGCCGTAGTCCCCATGCTGGTGTGGCCCGGTGGCATCGACCACAGCTGCGAGCTGCGTCTGCGAAAACCCCAACTGGTGTAAGTGCGGCGCTAGTATGGCCGAGCGTTGCCCCCTGTCTGGTCGAGTGAATGTGAGGATGTCTGCTGCACGGCGCTGTACTGCCGGATCCAAAGCACCGAGCCGGTTTGTGCACATGATCACGGCAGCCGGAAGCTTGCTGTTGGCAAGGCGGTCTACCCCACGGATAAAGGCATTCACACCGGCCCGGTCTTCATGATGCATCTGTGCCGCCTCACGTGATTGGGCGATAGCATCGGCTTCGTCTACCAGGAGAACGACAGCTCCTCGTGAGGCCCCGTTGACATCCTTGAACCTTCGAGCTTCCCTCAGAGTGTGGTCGAAGGCAGCGGACAGTAACTGGGTCATCTCGCCAACGCGTCCTTGTCCACGTGTGGAGAGACTCATCGGGAAAAGTACGATGCTCACGCCCTCCCGACGGGCCACATCATCGCCGATGGTCTCCGCGAGCTCAGATTTCCCAGATCCAACGTCGCCAGCCAGCACGACGAGAGGCGGCCTTCTCAATACCGTGTCGAGCACTCCGCTGGCTTCGGGATGGTGCTTGCTCACCCAGGCATTGAGACCTGATGGGTTGATGAGCAGTCCGAGCATCTTAGCCAAGCGGGTCTTGTGGTCGTCCACCCCAACGAGGCGGTACAGACGCTCTCGCGCTCCGACGTCTGGGTAGGTGATGGGGCTGTCAAACAGGTCGTCGGTGGTCGACTGCGTTGTCACCTATAGCTCCTCAAGCTGGCACGGTCAAGTGCACGGCCTCCTGCGGAGTAAATCAGGTCTCCGCTCCAGGAGCCGTTGATTCCAGGTTCCGGCGCACCAGTCCTCTGGAAGGGAAGACAGCTGCTGAATGCCTCTTTCTCCTGCTCTGTCAGTCGGTCCCATGCAGGACTGGACATCAAGTAGCTGTAGAAGGACGCTCCGCTGATATCCTCACCGGGGCGAATTCGTCCAGGGTCATCGTCAACGGTGGATGCACCGGCGAGGTCCCGGGCCGTGTAACGCAAAGTCGGCGCGATCAAGATGCCATTGCGGCGGAAGCCATAAGTAACAGAGCCTAGGAATCCTTCCTTGAGGAACTCTATGGCCTCCGCCTCATAGGCGGTAATCCGGTCGTCAGACGGCTCGCCGTAGAACCTCTGCATTCGCTTGAGGTCGGTGGCGACCTTCGCCGCCATGTGCTTAGCATGGGTGCGAGTGAACGCTTCAGTGACCGAGTAGCTGTAAGTCATTCTCCTCCTCAGACTTGAAACGAAGAGCCAAACACCCTTCGCCAGTAGTAGACAGTCTCTTGCTTGGTCGGTGCGGCAAGCGCCGCGTCTATTGCATCGCCCGCGTCAAGGGCGGTCTCTACTATCGCGTCAGCCTCCGCGTCGGTGTACAGAGCGGCAACGTTGTTCTTCTCGTTTACAGGGTCGATGATCTGCACCGGACCGGAGAATTGTCCAACCGCTGATAATTGGTAGTAGTCAGTGAAGAACACCTTCTCTCGCATATCGGTGCGGGCAACGTACGTGAAGAAGTGCTGAAGCGCCTCAGGGTAGTCGGAAAGGTCGAGCCCCTTGTCACAAAGGTGTGAAAGGATCATCTCTATCATGAAGGACTTGAATCGAAAGCCAGGCGACTCATCTTTCAGCCTACCTGCCCAGAACTTCACCAAGCGTACGACCTGCGCGAAATGCTGTTCCTGCGCCTTCTTGCGCTTGTCTATGAATTCGAGGTGAAGCGGGATGCTGGTCTCTAGGAACGAGCCGTCGTCTTGGCTGACAAGCCTTCCGTACCATTGCGGATCCCCATCGTAGAGGATGGGGACCACGTCAACATCGAGCCCTGTGCCTCGGAATGAGACGGTGACGCTGTAGGTCTGGGGATGTACCTGGTCCGGGCTGAAGTTCGGGAAGGCTTTTCGGAGACGCTCGGCTAGGTATTCAAGCAATTCGGCCACATCGTTGGGAGTGTCAGCCCCGCTGATGTAACATGCTAGGTCGATATCGTTCAGGGAGCGCAGTGCTGTCCCTTTCGCAAGGCTACCCGACAACAGCATCTTCTTGAGAGTGAAGTCGGGATTCTCGCTCAGGTATCCGTCGAGCTTCTCCCGGAGGCGGCGAGCCTGGGCACGATACTCACTTGCCTTGTCTCTTGGCAGGTTCACCCTGTCCTGGGCGAACCTCGCGATATCGCCATGGTCAACGTGTTGTCGTGTCATGATCCTTACCTTGCACGGTCTCCGCAATCTATGAAGCGCTGGATGGCCGTATGCGCGGCTCTTCTAGAGATCCCCAGTACATAGAAGTCGCCAATCGCCCCGCTCTTCAGACGGGAGGGATTGGGCTGCATATATGCTATGTCTGCTATAGAGTATAGCAATAAGCCGACTAAGGAGTCAACGATAAAGCACAGCCCCGTTCCAGAAGAGGGCCATCCGGTGGCTGCGCTCACAGCCTACAGGTCCAGCACCAGGGTCAAGGTGAAAGTTCTTGAGTTTGTCAAGCGTAGTGAACCATCGGGGACTGAACCATGCCTGTTTCAGTCATTTTAGGGCTGGTCATGGCTGAGCCTGATGCCCGGATGCGCGGCGCGCAACCGCTTGCGAGTGAATGTGCGGGTTGACACGAGTATTGGATTAGTCATATACTTAGCTAAACTCCGTAGCCAAGGAGTCCTACATGCCGGTTGTGAACATCCATGAAGCAAAGACTCACTTGTCGCGCCTGCTCGCACAGGTTGAGGCGGGCGAGGAGATCATCATCGCCCGCAATGGCACACCAGTAGCCCGGCTCGTGTGTTGCAAGAAGCGTGGTAAGCGGCAGCCCGGCGCCTGGAAGGGCTTGATAGAGCTCAACGACAGCTTCTTTGATCCGTTGCCGGAGGAAGAACTGGCCGCCTGGGAAGGTGAAGGCTGAGATTGCGGCTGCTGCTTGACACCCACGCGTTCATCTGGTGGATGACGACGGACGAACGGCTGTCGCAACCTGCCCGACGCGCTATTGCCGACGAAGCGAACGTCATACTCGTCAGTGCGGCGTCTGCCTGGGAGATCGCCACCAAGCACCGCCTTGGCAAACTTTCGGGAGCCGATGAGATCGTGCCTGACATCGCCGGAGCGATCGCAGACCAAGACTTTGAGGAGTTGCCGATCACCGTAGCTGACGCCGCGCGAGCCGGCGCGCTGCCGGGCCACCACCGCGATCCGTTCGACCGCATGCTCATCGCCCAAGCGCTGGCGCGCGATCTCGTTCTCATCTCCAACGAACCCCTCTTCGACCGCTACGGCGTGCGCCGCCTCTGGTAACCGCGCCGCCAGCAGCATATCGAGCAGACAGGCGTCGTCGGAGTTAACCACTATCTGACGTCTGTTGGTTGCCATTGCTCTGTGTCGTCATCTTCTTTAGTCTGCTTTTTGCCGCGCGGGCAATTTTGTTTGACAAAGGAGCCGTAAGCACTTTTCTGTCTACAAGTCCGATGAACCTCTCGAGACTCTCTTTCGTCTCAAGCTCGTCGATTAAATCCCGAAGAGTTAGCATTTCGGGGGAGTTAGCTGAACGACCAGCAATGCAACTAATGGTCACATAACAAACCAGCCTTAGTCTCCATACGTCAGTAGCACTGACTACTGACAACGCCCCCTCATGGACCACGTCATTTCGACGGTCATATAGATGCTTTATTATGGTTTCCTGAGTGCTTGTCAACAGAAAATATCGCAGGGTAATGAGGCTCCCTTTGCTTGACTGTTCCTGCCCATCAGGGACAAGAAGAACCTCTAATGCTGTGCACAGATCAACTAATTTATGGGCAGGTTCCTCATGTGCAGTGCTACGTGATATCCAATAGACGGCTCTAAGAATCCTGCCGCGAATATCGTTCGGAAGATCGCAGAAAAGCCTTGCTCTCAGCTGTTCAAAGCCCTTACCTATGGCATCGCTCAGATCATCAACTACCGCGCTATATGGTCGGTGCCAGTGCCATTCGAGTGATGGCTCTTCCACGCTGAGCGACATCACTAGAGAATGACCAGAACGACCCCATTGCACTAGTTCATCGACAAGCCAAACAACCGCTGGACGCCCGGCCAGAGCTGACACTCGCATCACAGCGAGCGCATTGTCCACTTGCGTCGTTCCCACCCAATAAGCTGTCGAACTTGAGGCAGCTTCGACTTTCACAGCAGCCAGAGCCATCTCGTTCTCAATCCATTCCTCGACTCTTTCTGAACCCCAAATGTCTTCTGCCAAAGCCTCCTTGGTCGCAGTGAAGAACTCCACTCCAAGAACTGTAACCGGCTTCGCCCCCACATCCATATTGTCGATAGAATACATCACTTCAAATTCAAGGAGAGGCTTCTTCCAGCAGTCACCAAATCTATTGACAAGACCAGTCAAGGTTTGAGGACTATCCAGATACATTCCAGGGTCAGTATCGATCTCACAGACTAGTTCGTCCCAAAACGCGTTAAGTAGATCATTGTCTTCGGCATGCCTAGGAACCAGCTCGTTTCTTAATTTGTGCAGGACCCGCCAAAACTCAGAACACAGGTCCTCGTCCATACCAAGACAAACAAAAAGCGACTCAGGAACAAACTGCGGTTCCCCTTTCTTAAGCGCCTTGGAGCCGGATCTGGCCAAGCGTTCCAGAAACTCAACTATGCTATCTTTGCAATTCAATTCCATTGTCCATACTCCATTCTCCTGTCTTCGTCAGTAAGCACTTCATGCAGAAGGCCAGGAGCATTATGTTGTGCAAATCGCCGCACCGACATCGAGATCAAAGGCGCCTCACCCAACTTCGCCAACCTCAGCCTTTTTATGAAACTACATTGGGGCCCTCATTATCATGCCCGCACAAGAAAGGCGCCAAGGCACGAATAAGCATTGTTTGACTGTTATCCACCATATTGCTGTGGTAGCATAGCGACAATTGTAGCTACAACAAGGAGGTGTTGCATGGGCATGAAAACGCTCGGCGAGCGCCGCCGCTCCAAGCAGGTTTCGTTCTACGAAATACCTAGTGTTAAAGAGCGCATCACAGAAGCGGCGATACGCGCCGGACTTCGCGACTCGGACTGGCTACGCCAAGTGGTGCGCGACGCGCTAGAGGCGTCGGAACGTAAAGCTCAGAAAGAGCAGGAGCGCGACCGCCGTGCGGCAAACGCCGTCTAGCCGCTATTTCAAACCGCACTCACTGCGTAGGCCGGGGCCGCTGTACCCAGGCCTGGGGGTGGTAAGAAATTGGTTTGCCTGCTGCAACGATGTGCGCCGGCACGACGTATGGAGTTCGTCCGCATCCCGACGTGCGACGTCGTGTCTTGCCTGAGGTAGACACACGATCTTTGACGTGGCGAAGGATAGACAATCCCAAGCGACCTGTATGTGTGGAGTGTGTCCGTGAAAAACGCGAACTGGTCCGCCGTCGCCAAGATGGTAGCGCCCGAACTGCTGGACGAGCCGACGCAATACTCCCTGGGTGAGATGTGCTGGTGGCGCTAGGGAAGCTTTCTCGTGCTCCACGTCGGCACCGGCATTTGGTATGACTACGAAACCGATGAAGGTGGCGACTTCCTCGACCTCATTGCCCGTGAGAAACGCACGGGCCGCCCCGGCGCGTGGGCCTGGCTGGGGAAACAGGGACTGCTAGCTCCCAGCGCTCTCTTCACGCAGAAGGACGCACGCAAAGCCGCAGAATTGGATTGTACCCTCACACAAAGAGCACCCGCAGAACACCTTGTTTGGCACCCTGGTCCGTTTAACAACAATCTTGCCCGGGCGTATCCCTGGGTTTCTCCGCCTTTGGGGGTGATGGTAGGAATGGAAACCGTCCCTGAAGATGCCTCACATCCGGTCCGACGTTGGGCTGCGCTGCGCGACCTGTGGCAGCCAGACATACCTTTCCCGCCTGGTATTGCATGGATACCGGCAAGCACCCGTGTATTTCGCGAGCAGACAGGTGCAGGCACGATTTTGGTTTTTCTTGCGCCGCTCGCTGCCTGGCAGGCGACGTATCCTCACGCGCCGCGACCGCAAGCCTTGCAGCTAATGGGCATCAACGCCGCAGGTACACCTATCTTGGGCCAACTGGAGTTCTATGGTACGACCGCAGGCACATGCTTTGCCCTCTTGAACACAACCAGCACCACACTCCATGTGTGCGAGGGCCTGGCCTCCGGCTTAAAGCTGCGACGCTATGAAGGCGAGTCCGTGGTGGTAACAGGTGACACGACTGGGTTGGCGCAGTGTCACACGTGGGGCTACATAGACTGCTTTCGACCCGTGTGTCTATGGCCAACCTGGAACGAAGCCAGCCGAGAGGCAGCGTGGCGAGCGGAACAGCGCTTTGCGAATAACTACACGTTTGTTTCAATTATGTATTTGCCGGACGGAGGAGACGTCGCCAGCGTGCCGCTTTGGCAGGGCGACAATCCGTTCCGGTCCCGACAATTCGGACCATGACCTGCACACGCGGGAGGACCAAGTGAAGGACATAGACTGGGCGTCCATTGCCGAACCGGTGGCCCGCGAGCTGCTGGGCGAGCCTAACCCGCACCTACAGCGGCAGGCGCGAGCTGCGCTGGGGGCGCAAGGGTAGTCTTGTCGTGCATGTCGACCGGGGAACCTGGCACGACTTTGAGGCTGGGGAGGGCGGCGGTGTGCTGGACTTGATACAGCGCGAGGCGAACACCGATAAAGCCGGCGCAATCGCCTGGCTACAGGAACACGGCTACCTGTCAGACCCCAGTAGCCCATACACGGCACACAGATCTCCCTCACGGCTGCGCAAGCCGCCTGAAGGACATTCCTATCCGGATTCGTCGGTACCTGCGCGTACAGATACCCGGGCAAGTGATTCCAAGCGTGCTACAGTACGGCTGGCGGAAGTCTGTGAGGGCTGGGAACAGATCCCCGCCGACCAAGCGCATCCGGTGCGGCGCTGGGCCGCGCTACGCGATCTGTGGCAGCCGGACGCACCGTTCCCGCCAGGCTTGGCGTGGCTGCCGGCAAGCGCGCCTTGGTTTCGCGGCCTGCATGAAGGTGCGGGTGCGATTCTATTCAAGCTCGCGCCACTCGCTGTGTGGCAAGCGATCTACCCCAGAACACCTGCCCCGGCCGCCGTGCAGCTTGTCAGCATCGATGCTGAGGGCAAGCCGGCGCTGGATTGACCAGAGGCCGACGAAGGCTTATCCAAGCGTACCTACGGCATCGCATCGGGGCATGTGCTCCTGATAGGCGATGGCGACGTTCTCCACCTGTGCGAGGGCCTGGCGGACGGCTTGCGCATTCGGGCTACGAAGGTGGGACCGTTGCCATCGTCTGCGGCACCGCAGACATGCGGCAGTGTGCTACGTGGCAGGGCATCGAGCACTACCGGCGCATCCGTTTGTGGCCGGGGACGGGGACAAAGGGGGGCGCGAAGCCGCTCAGCTCGCGGGGCAAGCACTCGCCAATCGAGAAATCACGGTGTCCATTATGCGCTTGCCCGACGGCGTGGACCCTGCAGAAGCACCGTTGAAGCGTCGCAGCGCCAGCCAAAACACGGCCAGAAAGCCTAGGCACCAGGAGCAGCACACGTCGTCTGTGGGCGTCACCGGCGACGTTGATGGGGATAACGATGTCGCGATCGCCGCCGCATTTACCGATTTGACCGCGCAGTACACTAAAAGGACGGTGCTATGACCGAGGAAAACGGGCAACAGATTGATGCAACGGTAGAGCATGTCGTGCCAGACTCGCTCGCCGTTGCCTACCGCAAGGCACTGGAAGCCCTGCAGGGCGCATGGGAGCGCCAGCAACCGGACAGCGGCTTGCTCGCCAGCGACGACTATATGACGGCACAGGCCGCGCTGGGCATGCTCGAAACGCTGCTGACCACGAGAGCGGACGTGTCGGCAGACATTCGCCCCCAGTCAGACCCATGCGCTACACACGCCTGCAGACAAAGAGACTCCCTCTCCCTCTGGAGACCATTGCAAAACCCGTGTGGAAAGGAGATTATTCCCTCTCCCGTCAAGGGAGAGGGTCGGGGTGAGGGCGAATCTTCTCAACTCCGCTGGGTAGGGGCACGATATATCGTGCCCCTTCGCGTCTGTGGTCCCAAGAAGTAGAAATTCAAGAAGTCCCAATACACCCCTGCGAATTCTCCAACCGAACTGCGCGGCGGCTGGCTACGCCCCCAGGAAGCCCTCATTGTAGAGTACCGACGTGTAACCGTGATCGGTCGCCCAGCGGATGGCCGCCTCGGTTTTTTCCGGCACGTTGGGCTGGAAGTGTGGCAGGTGATTGCGGAAGTACTGCTCGTGGACCATCAATTCCATAATCTCGCTGCGGTGGGGATCTTGCGCCACGGTCTCCAAATGCGCCACCACGGCTTCCGGCGTCTTGATGGAGTTGATGACCTGATCGTGGGTCACGAACAGAATATCCTCGCTGTAGTCCATCCAGTAGTCGTGGGAATTGAGATACGCGGTGGTGGCGGCGTCCAGATAGTAGTTGACGCGCAGGTCCGGTGCGGGAATGAAATAGCCGGCCAGGCCCCAGATGCCCTCCTGGCGCAGCGCGCGGCAGCCCAGGCGGGTGCCCTCGCCCCAGTGGATCGTGGTGAAGTGCGACCAGCTCTCCTCGCCCGCGAAGCGCAGCGTCTCGTCGCGCACCTGTCGGAAGTCCGTGAGCAGCTTCTCCGCCGACGCTTCTTTATACGGATCCCGCGGCTGGTCGGCGCGGGCGTGGAAGGAAAGCTGCAGCCAGTCGGCGTTATCGCGCCACTCCGACTTGTACGTATCCGGCATCTGGCGCAGGTCGAAGTCCTCGCAGGCGTAGTAGATGTTGATGTGGGTCTTGGCGCCGTACTTGTCGCGCAGGTCGCGCATGAAGCCCAGGTAGAAGTTGTCGAAGAGCGACTTTGGCCGCTCAAAGGCAATGTCGCGCAGGAAGTAGATGTCGTCATCCAGCGAAAAGCGGTAGCGCGGGAACGAGTTGCGGTCCCAGAGCACCGTGACCGCGTGGGAGAGCGTTTCGCCGCCGCGTTCCGCTACCGCCGTGAGCACCGTCTCGTGGGCGTCCAGGGTGTATGCCACCGTGAAGGTCGCGCCGACAATCCTGGCCCGCACGCCGTTCACCGTCACCGTATCGGCCTCGCTCACCACGCCCTGCACCGTGATGTGCAAGCCGTCGTCACCCTGCCGCCCGTCGTGACGGTTGAGCACCGCGCCATGTATCGGCGCCGTAATTTGCACCTGCATGGGAAAAGTCTGCCTCCTCCGCTGCACTGAATTGGATACCGTATATTAGCATAGACAAGCACCGGAATGTATACTAGAGCACTGTTTCGTGGTTTCATACTATTAACATGACCTATAGATTAGGGCGCACTTGAAAGGAAATAGACATTAACAGAACACCCGACATTATCCTGGTTTCCTGCGCCAAGAAGCAGCACAAGCATCGTGGTCCCGCCAAAGATCATTACTGCTCGCCTTCTTTCAAAAAGGCCCGGTGGTACGTTGAGGAGAAAGGCGCGCTCTGGTTTATCCTTAGTCCGAAGTACGGGCTAGTTGATCCAGATCGTCCAATTGAATGGTACGACATGGATATAGCTTACTATTCAGCACATGAACGGCGTCAACTGTCACAGGAATTCGTCGATGCGTTGTTGCGTAGAGTGGGCAACGTGCGGGGCAAGGTGATAGAGATTCACGCCGGCAAGAAATATATCGACAATGGATTGGAAGACGGCTTGCGCCAAGCGGGCGCCATCGTGCGCAAGCCACTGGCGGGACTAGGGCATGGAGGGCGGTCGCGGTGGTATACCTCCGCCTCGCGCTGATCGCGGCGCTGCTCGCGGTACTTGGGACAGCGTGCGGTGCCGACCCCGCGAGCGAATCGGCAACGCCGCCCGCCAAGGCAGTGGCAAGGCAGACGCCGACCGCAGAGCCGACAGCGCCGGCTACGTCTCCCACGCCGACACTACTTGCCAATGCGACTCAAGTGTCCAGGGCAGTACCTACGCCGGTTCCCACCACGATTCCCACACCAGTGCCCGCTGCGCCGCTGCCGTTGGGGGAATCCACTTTGGAAGCAGTAGAATTCTTCTATGAACTCCCTGAAGTCGTCGCGATAGTGGTATTAGCCAAAATGTTTGACACGGCTCCAGAAGACCCCAGGCTTAACATGTGGGTGAACGAATTGGAGTGGAGAATCGCCGCCTCCCCTATGGTCTATCAGATGTACACGTGGGCTCACTACCCCATTGGGACGTACCCCGACATCGAGCAGTTCATGGATGGTTATATACGCAACCCAATGGCTTATGCGCAGGCGGCGAGAGACTGGTTGGATAGCGGTCCATGCACGTGGCCGGAGGAAGTGCAAGCGCAGGTCGTAGCTCTGGAGCGGGAGTCCCCAGGCTGGTTGGAAGCAACGATCATTAGCGTTTTGCATGCACAGTGGATGGCAGAACCAGCTATGGAGGCCATTACAATAAAAGCAAAATCGGATTACTTTGTGGATCCCGATGCGTACCTGGATCGCTTCCGCTGCGCTGGGGTCGGCGGGCGAGCAGTAATTCGGACACCAGCTGCACCGACGCCAACACCCGTGCCGACACCGGTTGCTACGGCGACTCAAAAGCCCGGGGCAACGCCCACGCCGGTTCCTACGACGATGTCCACACCAGCGCCATTGGAGCCGCTGCCACTGGGGGAATCGACTTTGGAAGTGGTGGAATTCTACTTCGAACACCCGGAAGTCGTCGCAATAGCAAGTATTGCTAAGATGATGGGCGTACATGCTTCTCACCCTGCTGTCATTAACTGGACAGAGAGGTTGGCGCCGAGGATTGGCAATTCCCGGACGATCTACCTCATATACACATGGGACAACTATCCCGCCGGCGCGTACCCAAGCGTGGAGCAGTTCATGCATGGGTATTTGATTGACCCGCGGGCTTACGGAGAAGCCGCGAAACAGTGGTTGGATAGTGGCCCGTGCGCGTGGCCGGAAGAAGTACAGGAGAAGGTCGTAGCGGTTGAGCAGGCATCTCCGGGCAGGTTGCAGGCAAGCATCGTGCATGCAACGACAGCAGCCTGGGCCGCAGAACCTGCTATCCGTTACATCACGCTAGGAGCAAGAGAGCAATTCTACGATGATCGCGAGGCGTACTTAGACCAGTTCCGTTGCACTGGGGGAGGTGGGGCGACTGCAAGTAGGACACAGGTCGTT
>JAPOQA010000059.1 GCA_026710945.1 Chloroflexota bacterium | reverse complement strand
GCAAGAATGGCTGGTTTGGGTGTATCTCCCCCCAAAGGCACCGGAAAAGGGTGGCGGGGGGGCTTGGCCCCCCCCCCCCCCCAACGTCCTAGAGTGGAGACTTTGGTGTAAATCTGCTTAGCGGGTCACATCAAGCCTATAGGCGCAGATTTCCCCTCACCCCAACCCTCTCCCCAGGGAGAGGGGGCTTTCTCGCCTACAGACTAAACTGAGTCCAGTGTCTCAAAGGGGTGCGAGAGAATCGATCCACCTCAGGCAGTTCGCGACTTGAACCACTTGGATTGATTCATGCAATTGCAATTGCTTTCTCAAGTTCCCATTCGAAGGGAATTAGCCAAGAAGCAACCTTTATTTTCAGATGGGAAAGCTTGTTCCCTCTTTCGGCAACATACACCGAGAAGCCGCCCTAAAATTCGCAGAGCAACTCCTGTTCCCTCTCCCGGGGGAGTGTACAGACCGAGCTGATAGGTAACAGGTGTTCGGGTTGATAGGTTACACATTGTACTGATTGACACCTTCGGGCGCTTTGGGTTGGGCAGAGAAATAGACGTTCCAGGCACCACGACATACTCATGTTCAGTTCGTGAGCTGGTGCCAGGGGAAAAACCGTATCCACAAGGGTATTGAGTGGGTCTAACTTCCAAGGCATGGACACTGCATACAACGAAAACTCCCATATTCGACGGTGTAACCTATCAACCCGAACACCTGTTACCCATCAACCCGGTCTATACACTCCCCAGGGAGAGGGGGTCTCAAGACTCGAACCGATACGCCGAATCGTGCTTCGACCCTTCGGCAAGCCTGCACAGGGCGATAGATTTATGAAACGGCCTCCCAGGGAGAGGGGGTCTGAAGAGTCGAACCGATGAGCCATATCGTGTTTCGACAAGGGCTTCACTCGGTACTCAGGACAAATGGCATGCGTGTGCGCGACTGCGCTTAGGGCGAAAGGAACAAGCGTGCTTGCCGGCGCTAACGCAAGACAATCGGATAGGGAATTAGTACGAGAGAGGGAGAACGCACTTAATGCCAACCATTGGGGTGGACTGCAACGTGACGCTCGCGAACGCCAGCATAGACGACGGCGCGCCGGTGGGATTCTATATAAAGCCCGGTACGTACACCATGACCCGACCCCGCCGCGCGCAGGCGCGCGAAACAGCGGGCGGCACGCTTGCTTACGTCGAAAGCGGCCTGGCAAAGCGCGAGTTTGGCTTCACGGTCCTCTGCCGCAGTAACATCCGCAACCTGGACGGCACGACGAACGCAACCAAGGCGCGGCAGTGGCACGACCGGCTCTGGGAATTCTACGAACGCCTGAACGAAGACCATACGTTCGTCGATCCGCTGGAAGACAGCTACACGGTGCGCTTTGCCGCCTGCGAAGATCGGGTGATCCCCTTTGGCAAAGAGCAGTTGTGGGTGCTGGAGTGGGAGACCCGCGTCGTGTTGCAGGAGGTCTAGCACCGTTTCCAGATGGATTCTTACCTTTTCCGTTCGCCCTGAGCCTGTCGAAGGGCAAGTCAAACAGAGCGATGTATTTATGAGACAAGTCCTAGGCTCCGAGCTTGTGCTCTCCCCCGCAGCAGACCCTTGCATTGCGCAGCCAGGTCAGGCGACGAGACGCCCTCTCCCAGGGGACCTCTAAGGGCCCCACCTGAAGGCGAGAAGTCTCCCTCTCGCTGGGGAGAGGGTTGGGGTGAGGGGAAACATCAGAGCAAAGCTATATTTGAAGGGAATTACCGATAGGGGCGGTTCGCGAACCGCCCCTACTGCATCCCACGCAAGGGAGAACCCGATGCGCTTCGCTCCGTGCTCGTCATCCGGGCTCAGAGTCTGGCCCGAACCAGACTCAGCGTATCGAGGCGATGCGGGGCCGCAGTCCAAAGGGCTTGCGCACGGCGAGCACAGCGAATTGTGCGCTGCAGCCCTACTAGCGCGCTGTTGCGCGGCACATCAGCAAATTAGATCGGTCTCACATAGGACCAACTAAGCCAGGAAAAGCTACACCGGTAGCTGCGTGAATTCAACAGCTATACGATCCGGTATTTGTAGAAAGGGGCAATGCTATGCCACAGCGAGCAGAAACGAGAGGCATCACACCCGGGGCCGCCTTGAGCGGCGTGCTGCGGGCATTCGACGCGACGAACTGGCAGGCGGACGTGCAACTGACAGGCTCATTCCCCACGATTCTCACAGGCATCGCCGTAAATCGGGGGCTGGACGCCTCCGCAATCACCGTGGGCCAGCGCTGCATCGTCGTCTTCAACGACCTGCAGAACCCCAACGACGCCGTGCTCGTAGCAGTGTACAACTAGGGGCTATGCTGGCTGAGTTATAGTGCTCAGGATCCTCTTGACGCTTCTATGCTTCTGCTTGGGCGTCGGGTAAACATTAATGACTTTGGGGCCTAGAGTCGCCCTCACCCTCTCCCTGTATAGACCGGGTTGAGGGGAAATTGGCGTCAATCCAGCCCTCAAATCGCCTCCTGGCGCGCATACACCCTACGCCACCTCCGCCCAATACGCGCCCCGGTAGTCCAGCCAGCCGCCGCCAAACTCCCAGCGCACCTTGTAGCTGATGGCGTCGTTGGTAAAGACAGATCCCGCCGTCGGGTTATCCTGCACCAGCAACTCCGGCGTCTCCTGACCGTTGATGAAGCCCACTTCCAAGCACTCGATCTGGGCCGGGTCCGCCATCAGGTAGTAGTCCTTGGCATCGCTGAACTGCGGCACCACGATGGGCTCCAGCATGCCCTGCAGCGGATTGGCGTCGTTGTTCTGCGTGCCGGGCAGCAGCGTACTATTGAGGATGGTTACTGCCGTCCAGTAGAGGTCCGGCGGCAGTAGGAGGTACCGCGGCTTGAGGCCCAGCCGCTTGCCCGCGCTATTGGTCTGCTTCATCATCTGCGTGATCGCGGCTTGCAGCGCCGAGGCCGCCAGCGCGGCGGTGCCGCGGTTCTTGTGCGCGGTCTGGCTATCGGCATCGAATACGGTCGAACCGTCGGCAAGCTGCGGATTGTCGGTAAGGAGGCCGTACACGAACTCATTGATGGTGGTGGCGGCCGCAATCGCCAGCTTGGTAGGGATGCGCCGGACGGCTTCCAGGTCGTCGTTCAGGATCGCCTCGCGGGTGACCACCACCAGGTTGCCGCGCTTGGCGGGCGTATACGTCTCCCGCGTGTCGTCCCAGGCAAGGTTCGTGTAGGCAGCGTTCTCATTGACGGAGTCGAGCGCGCCGAAGTCGTGCAAGAGCACCCGGTACTGGGGCTTGTAATCGCGGATATTGCGGATCACGCAGAACTTCCGCCAGTCCTGCGGCTGCGCGCCGTAGTCCTGGACGAGGCGCTTCGTGATGGCGTTGGCGAGCGCGTGGTTGAGCACGCTTGTGGTGACCTCGTTGGCCTCGCGCACGAGCGAGAGCTCCGGGTTCATGGCGCCCCGCACCTCGCTGTCGCCCGTAATCTGCACGTACGCCTCCCGGATGCTGGACCACGCGGGGACCGGCTCGTCGGCGGCAACGTCCCGCACTCCCAGCAGGCGCGCCAGTCCCGCTTCGGCGGCGGCGAGTCCCCGGCCCGCGCCGGTGCCGCCCACGCTGAGGCGCGCTTTCTCCGTGCCCACGCCGTGCACAACGTGTGCCGAACCCGTCAGTGCGCGCACGGTGTCGACCTCGTCCTGAATAGCTTGCTCCAGCACCTCGGTGGTAAAGGTCTGACCCTCGAAGCGGCGGCGTAGCTTGCCCTTGATCGCGGCGGGCAGGGCCGCGCTATCGAGGCGCTCGTGCAGCGCGGTCATGCACGCGAGCTTGGCCTCGGCCTCGGCGAGACGTGAATCGATGGTCGTTGCGGCTGTGTCTCCCATAGAAACCTCCTCTATATGGGGTGAATCCGCCGGGCTTGTCCCGGAGATGGGGGTATCTGATGCTGAACTGATCCGTTCGTCTTCCTGCATTTCCTCTCCCTTGCTTGTGTCGAAAATCTCCTGCTCTGCCAAGATGCGCTCGAAGGCGCCGCCGGCCGCCGCCCGGGTGACCACGTCACAAGAGCGCAGCGCCGGGATGTTCTCCACGACCTGCATGCGCTTGCCGTTCTGCTGCTGGGTGCGCACCGCCGCCAGCGAGTCGATTGAGAGCCCCAGCACGTCGGGACGTCCCATGGCCACGGCTTCCTGTATCAAGCTCCAGAGCCAGTCGGCGCTGCCGAAGATATGGAGTGTCGCCCGTACGCGGTCGCCCTCCAGCCGGGGCTCGCGATAGAATCCCACCACGTCGCGTATGCTCCGTGGCTTGCCGATGCTATCGGATGTAGGCGCGGGGTGGTCGGCGAAGGCCTTTAGGCCGTCGAGTTGCGCCGCCACGTCCTGCAATGCTTGAGGCGTGAAATAGCGGCCGTTCCGCGATAGTCCCTCCTTGAGGACGGTCACGGCTATATCCCGCCGCGGCGCATCGAGCTGCGCCTCCTGCAACGGCACGAGCAGCGTGAGGTTCTCTTGTTTCAACGCGTCGTTCTCCTTTCGATGGTGTGATTGAACTGTCACTGGGGGGACACGACCGGTGGGCGCAGGTTGCAAACCTGCGCTACCCGGACTGATTCCTCGTAGCGCGGGGGCTTGTCCCCCGCTCCGGGCCGCCGCACACAGTAAGATGGATTCCGCGCCCCCGCAGGGGGCGAGCGTTCGCGGGAATGACGGACCGGCACGATCGGTAGCGCAGGTTTGTAACCTGCGTCCGCCGACCTGGCGGAAACCCATTCCTCGTAGCGCGGGGGCTTGTCCCCCGCTCCCAACTTGGCGTTGTTTCTCTTCCTGGCCGTGGCGGGCGGCGAAGACGGATTCCCGTTTGCACGCGATTGTCAATGAGGGAAGAGTCCACAACTCTGCTCTCGTCCGTGGCCGTGATCCTGCCAATTGGTACAATGGTCAGCATGAACCTTCACAGACCTCCTTCACCTACTGCGTCGCTCACCGTCATTGTCGCGCCTTCCCAGGCGGGCGGCTATTGGGCGGAACTGCCCACGCTCCCGGGCTGCGTGGTGCAAGGCGATACGGTTGATGCCGTCGTTGCCGACCTCACGCTGGCTGCGGAGATGTTCCTCTCGCAGGAAGACCCGCCCGCCGATACCCTTGCATTGCACACCGTCACCGTTGGCATCGGCGATGCCACGTACCGCCTGCCGGCCGTTTCCTGGCAGGGCGAGCAGCGGGTCAGTGTCGTAGCAATTCCCCTTCACGACCGTGTGGCCCACGGCAAGACGGTGGAGAAAGCGCTGGCACAGCTTGGCAGGCTGCTCCCGGCCTGGATCGCCGCCGATATTGTCGAGGGCGAGAACGTCCCGGTGGTGGGCGTTGCCGATGTGGCAACAATCCACCCGCGTGTCGGCGAAGCAACCGGCGCGCCGCTCTCCCAGTCCGAAGCCCTCAAGCCTGAAGTCGTCCTGGTCCTGCTCCGCGCCGCCGGCATGACCAAGGAGCAGCTCAGCGAGATGCTGGACTACGAACCGGAGTGACTGAATCCGCTCGGAACCACCCTCTCCCTCGAGGGAGAGGGCCGGGGTGAGGGGGTCTCTTCGCAGGTCGGTCCGGCCCACTCTGCACGACTGCGATGCAATGGAATCATCGTGTGGTTTGCCAATTTCGCGAACGTAGGAATCCTTCCGCCCAACCTCCCCGGACTCCGGCATTCGCCGGAGTGACGGACCGGTAGCGCAGGTTTGCAACCTGCGTCCGCGGCTGCCTGGCACATCAATTGCCCGGGAACGTTGCCACACATTTGAAACGGAGCGGCAATCCATCCGTGCAGACTCGATGGACTCCCGCGAAAGCGGGAGTGACGGATACGATTCCCTTAAATTGAGCAGTAAGCTGCCAAACTGAAGTTCGGTAGGCCGCTCCCGCATTCCCCTACTCCCCTGCAGCCAGAAAGCGACGGAAGAGCCGCGCGGCGTCATCCGCTTCCAGCCAGCCCTCGGCTTGGGCAAGCTGCAACGAGCGCGCAAACGACTCCGCGTGCGGCCCCGCCACGTGAGCAACGTCCGGCTGGACTTCCTGGAAGACCACACGGAATGCCGTATCAACATCTGTCCCCAATGCGCCGGCGTCCTGCTTGGCCTGAATCGCCCGCGTAACAAGACGACGCAGGTAGCGGCCGAACAGCTCCTGGCGGCGTTGGAAGCGCCGCAGGGTCGGCAGACCCATCTCCGCCGCGGTCGCCCGGTTCACATGTCCGCCTTCAGCGAGATAGTGCTCCGGCAAGCCCGCGCCGGCCGCGATCATGAGCTTCAGCGCGCGCCCGTCCGCGGCCACGTCGTCAGCGCCAATGGATGGCTGCACCGGCTGCCAGGTCTCGGCTTCGTTGTGGAAGACCACCGAGCCGGGCGCTGGCGGTTGGGCGTAGGCGGCCATCTTAGCGAGCAGGTCGTTTCGCGTTGCCCCCCGCACGGTTACGTCGTAAATGAAGCTGCCCTTGAGCCGGTTGATGCGGGCGCGGTCGACGAGCCAGTCACGGTAGCGCTTGAGCCACGGCAAGAGCGGCGCCAGATCGCTGCGCCCGCGCAGCGCATTCGACACGCGGTTGATGGTGAAGTGCTCCATCTCACCCGCCGCCACCCAGTAGCCCGGGTCCTGGCCGACGCCGCGCACCCGGTAGCGCACCACCTGCTCGATGTCTTCCGGCGCGGTCTCGATCTGATCGATGAGCAGTGGGTCGAGCTGGCGCAGGCGAATCTCGCCTGAGAGCGGGTCCGTGAACACCCGCACGAACTGCTCGCCGTAGAGCGCCAGCTCGGTGTAGAGACTGTAGATGCGCGTATCCATACTGTTATCGGGGTGCTGCCAAAAAGCGTCCACGACCTCCTGCACCGTCGCGCTCGTGCAGGCGATGCGCACGCCGCCGCCCAGCACGAAGTTTGCCTGCACGTCGATGACGGTGTACGCCAAGGGGTTCGTGATATAGGCTTCGTATACTTCACGCAGCAGCCTTTGGTGGTCCCAGAGCGGATCGTCTCGGGACTCGGCGCCGCCGGCTGCCTGCCGGTAGCCGATGTCTTCCGCCGCCACCGCTTCCTGCACTCGTGCCTGGATCACGTCGCCAAGGAGGCGTTCGCCCACGCGCTGCCACCACTGTGTTGCTGGTACTGCCATCGTGCTCGCTTTCTAATTCGGTTCACTTACGCAAGTCGCTCTTGTCCGTCATTCCGGCGCAAGCCGGAATCCATCTTTTCTTCGTTCTACACACCCCCGCCCCACTGCGGGGGACAAGCCCCCGCGCTACTCCCCGAGGAGCCGCCAGTTCCGTCATTCCGGCGAAAAGCCGGAATCCAGCCTTCGCTGCGACAACACCGCCTTTCATTCAAGGAACAAGCGTTATCGCTTCACGTAGGCCGTCCCCCTGGACTCCGGCTTTCGCCGGAGTGACGGACCGGTAGCGCAGGTTTGCAACCTGCGTCCGGGGTCGCCAATCTGCCGTGGTTGATTGGGACAGGACCCAAATCCCTCATCAATACCCCTCCGTCTCCCTCTCTTCCGGCGGCAGCGCGACCGAGACAGCAGGCGGTGCGCCGGCCTCAACCGTGCGCGTGAGCAGTGCCAAGGCCGACACGTAGTCGTCGTGCCCTTGACCGGCGGGTACATGGAATCCAATCCGGTTGCCGGGATGCAGCGCCAATTGGCAGCGTCGCACCTGTTGCCAGCACTCCCGATATTCCGCCGAGCAGTCATCCGCCCAGAGTTGCAGGCGTCCGCTGCCGGCGAGCGTGCGGAGGTCGTAGCCCAGGGCGCTCTTGGATTGCGCCGTGAACATAAACGGCTCGATGCGGTCTTCACCCAGGCGCGCTTGCAAGAAACGCGCCAGTGCATCCCCGATGCCGGTGGCGTCAATCATTGCCTGCTGCACCCGCCACTCTTCACCGAGCAAGCGCACGAGACGGGCGTACTGCTCGGTGGTGGGCAGGCCGGTCCACTGGTAGGCATTCACCACGTTGACCGCGGGCAGGGCGAACCCCAACACCGGGTCGTGCCGCCAGATTCGCTCGCCGATCAAGACCACCGTGCTGTCGCGCCGCGACTGACGGCCTTGTTGATTTGCCCCAACAGCATCCTCGCCGGCCACGTCCACGGCTGCCACGTAATGCGCATCCGCCTGCGGTTGTTGCTGTCGCGCGTGCGTGCCCTGCAGGGCCGCCTGCAGCGGCGGGGTGAAGAAGCCCGTGGCGTCGTCCACTTCCTCCAGGCAGTACTGGGTGCGGATGACCAGGTCGTCCTCCCCGCGCTGGCGAATCTGCGCCTTAACCGCCGCGCCGTAGCGCGGATTTTCCCGCGCGCCCACCTGCCACGGAAACGAGAAGTGCCGCCGCTCGCCGGTGTTTTCTTCATGCGCGAGGTTCAGCGCCTTGTACTTGGCGAGGAGCGTGTCTTGCGTCCAGGGTGTGCCGTAGAGCACGATGGTGGCATTCTGCGCCGTCGCCATGGGCAGGAATTCTTTGGCGAATTTCTCCTCGTCAACGTCCTGAGCTTCGTCGACCTCCAGCAGCAGATCGGCAGTCGCGCCGACGACATTGGACTGCTCGTGGGCTGAGAGGAACATCACCCGCGCCTTGCCGACCGCGACCATGTAGCCGTGGGCCCGCTGCCAATAGGGCGCCAGCCAGGGACGGTCCAGCACGGATTCAAGGCGCAGGCGGGAGACAAGGGTCTGGGGGCTGAGCGTGGGCGCGCATTTGACGATAGTGCCGCCGCGCTGTTGATGGCGATACAACAGGTAGGCTTCCAGATGAGCGGATAGCTCGTTCTTCCCCATCTGCCGCGCCATCTCCACGGTGAAGATTGCCCCTTCACGTTGCCGCACACTCGCAAGCACCGCCCGTGCCACCGCCAACTGGTAGGACCGCAAAGGCCGCCCCACGAGCACACGGGAAAAATGGGCAATGTCGGTCAGGGTGTAGCGGAAGAACGTGTGAGCAAGCGAGCCCTGACCGTCAGCGCCGCGCGCTGACGAGTGATCGGCTTCGCTTTTCTCTGTGTTCTTTCTTCTTGTAGGTGCTGCGGTCGTTCTCATCACATTGAATATTCGTGCATGGTTGGATTCATCGCCGGGCGAAGGGCTGTCGCTTGGCGCAGGCATTCCCCTCACCCCAGGGAGAGGGAGTCTTTCCGCTTGGCTTTGGGTCTGCATAGGTCTCCTGAGGGACAGGGAGTCTCCGCTCCTGAGGGTCCGAGTTGCGCAATGCTCTCCAGGTGCGAAGAGTAAGCTGCCTGATACGAATAGGGCGCTGCTCTGTATACCATTTACGGCCCCGGTACGCTGCGGAGGATGCCGTTGAGAAAAGCCGCGGCAAACGGCGAAGCGAAGATGCCGATCAGGATGACGTTGATCTTGGCTTCCAGCCGGGCATAGTCCTCCCGCGTGTTCTCAGCCAACTCGCGCGTCACCTGGCCGAAAGCGCAGCCGTGCCGGTCCAGATCGTCTGCCAGTTTGTGGAACCGCGCGTCGTGCTGCCTGGGCGTCTGTGTCGGTGTTTCATTCAGCATGGTGGTGTTCCTGTGTGTGCTCTTCCTGTTGTTCCAGCGCTTCGATTTCGGCAACCACCTGACGCATCGCCTCAGTCAGGTTGTCTTCGGCACGGGGCGAGAGCTGGTGGCGCGCCTTCAGGGCGTTGAGGAGGATGTCCGTCAGGTCTTTGACCGCCTTGATCTTGTCCGCCGGCGCGCGCTCATCGTCTTCGGCGGTGAGCAACTGGGCTGCGATGCGGCGGATGAGCATGCGCAGCAGGCCGATCTCGTCCTGGAGCAGGGGATTGTCGGCGGTGCGCTCCAGCGCCGCCAGTTCTTGCTCGGTGAGGAGATCTGCGTAGAGGCTCTTGGCGTGCTTCCGGTTTTGGGTCACCTGGGTGTTTTCCTTTGCGTCATGGCAAGGCACGTGTGCTTTGGTTGAAAGTGCGGTTTTCTTTGTACCCCCGGCCGTACTCTTTTCCTCTCCATAGAGCCGCGCGCTCAGGGTGCGGCGTGCATACATCGCCGCGGAGCGCGTTCTTTGCCAGGCGTTTCGGGAGTGGGTAGACGGCAGTGGGGAAGTGTGTTTCCCGTGATTTTGGGGCTGCATAGAGTTATATTCAAAAATAATGTAAAAAATAAGGGGTAAAAGGGGTTGTAATTTTACAAAATATTTACTATACTGGGAAAAACGCCGTGCAGAGGACGCGAACATGGGAGGTCTGGCAGGTGCCGATGGCGTGACTCACCGTTCGCCCTGAGCCCTTCGACAAGCTCAGTACAGGCCTGTCGAAGGGCGAACGGTGGCGTCGAGGGAACCACAGTGCACGAGAACAGGGGAGGACTGGCAGGTGTTGTGCTGGGGAACAGGCTGCATCGGCGCGACAGAGAGGAACCTTATGATGATGTGGCCGTTGCCGATGACTAGACCAAGACGGTGCTTATCCTTGACTCCAAGCCTGTCCCGTGTCGGAGCACGGGGGCAGCGGAGGGTTTGTCCCCCGCGCTACGGCCTGCCTTGTGGCAGCAAGGAAAACCCTCTTTCCCTCAGGAGAGCTTTGCGCAACTCTAACGAGCACGCGGAATTGGGCTGGAACGGTGAAGATTCGCCCTCACCCCGGCCCTCTCCCCCAGGGAGAGGGTGCAGAGCGCGGAACCGAGCAAACATTGAGCTGCTCCGGTTCCCTCTCCCCCAGGGAGAGGGTGCAGAGTACGGAACCGAGCAAACATGGAGCGGCTCCGGTTCCCTCTCGCCCAGGAGAGAGTGCAGAGCACGGAACCGAGCAAACATGGAGCGGCTCCGGTTCCCTCTCCTGGGGGAGAGGGTTAGGGTGAGGGGATCTTCTCACTTACCGGCTTGAGTTGTGCAAAGGTCTCCCACACCGGAGACACCCGATGACAGATTCATTCGTTAGCGATAGTTGGCGACAGAGAGGAAGGTGCACATGAAGGAAACGCATACGACGGGTAAGCCACTAACCGGCAAGCAACGGCAGGTGCTGACGTTTATCACGCGCGTGCAGCAGGAGGGACGCTGGCCCACCTTGGAAGAGATTGCCCGCTGCATCGGCGCGCGCGCACCGGCGGCGGCGCACCACCACCTGAAGCGCTTGGAGACCAAGGGCTACCTGCGCCGCACGGCCTGGGGCAGCTACGAGCTGACGCCCCAGGTCCAGATGCTGGAGGGCTTGGGCGTGGCGCGCGTGCCGGTGCGCGGCACGATTGCCGCCGGTACCGGCGTGGAAGCGGTGGAGGCGGTGGAGGACTGGCTCACCGTGGATAGCGTCTTCGCCCGTCACCCGGACGTCTACGCGCTGCGCGTGCAGGGCGACAGCATGGTGGATGCCTGCGTCTGCGACGGCGACCACGTGCTCCTTCGCCCCCAGCCCGCCGCGGAGAACGGCGAGATGGTGGCGGCCTTGCGCGAGGACGGCACCGCCACGCTGAAGCACCTGCAGCGCGACGGCGGACAGGTCTTTCTCGTACCCGCCAACCCGTACTACCCCACGCTCCCCGGCGACAACATCACCATTCTCGGCAAGGTGGTGGGCGTGATCCGCGTGTTCGCATGAGGGGAGCCGCAAGCATGAGCCGACAGCAAGGGATCCCGAGCGCATGGTACGTACCGTTCGTCCTGAGCTTGTCGAAGGACCGAAGGACGAACGGGAAAACCCCCAACATGCGGATGAACGTCCGACGCCGTAGGGGCGCCGTAGGGGCGCTTCGCGAAGCGCCCCTACACCTCGTGAAGCGCCTCTGCACCACGCCTCGCGAAACGCCCCTACACCAAACGATCCTACGCAATACGACCCAACGTTACATACCAGAAACCGTTCCAGCTAACGAAGGAGAGGAAAGAGCAATGGCAGCGACAATGCCCTTAATGAATGCGACGCCGTTGGCAAAAGCGGCGCCTGTGGCGAAAGAGCCCACGCCCGCGCAGCCGCGCCGCGGGCAAAATCTGCCTGACGAACTGTTCGTCACGGTGCAAGCGGCAAAGCAGGGCAACACCACCGCCCAGATGCTGCTCATGGACCGCTTGCGTCTGCCGATGGAGCGCCAGATACGGCGTCTGAAGCGGAGCTTCCGGCCTTCGGAAGCTGAAGACGCCCGCCAGGAGGTGCAGCGCCTCTTTCTGGAGTTGCTCTACGAGTATGACTACCGGCGCAACGGCAACTTCGAAGCCTACATGTGCACCATGCTCAAGTGGCGCGTGCACAACTTCGGCCGCACCTCCCGGCGCATCGCGCCGCCGGATCCCGCCCATAACCAGTCGCTCAGCGATGAGATTACGGCCTACCTCGCCGAGCAGTGCTTGCGCAAAGGGAAACCCACAGCGGAACCGGCCATCCACGCCGAGCTCGAAATAGCCCTGCAGGCGCTCACACCGAAGCAGAAAACCGTGCTCTACGCCATCTACTGGCAGGACCGCCGCGTGGTGGATATCGCCGCGCGCATGGGCGTCAGCCCGCAAGCCGTGCGCGCTATCCGCCAGCGTGCGGAAAAGATCCTCCGCCGCCACCTGGAAGCCTGCGGCGCCGCACCGTAGACCGATACACGGCGATGGATGCCTATCTGGCAGAGAAGCGCAAATGCGTAGATGACCGCGCACACGACACAGCGTATCAAGCGACGGGGAGTAGGTTATAGTATAGAAAGCTACGTCGCAAAAAGAGACGCGGGTGCTATCGTGTCCGGGTGGAATTCGAAGGCATTGGCAACTGCAAAAAGCAAGAGGCGCATGTAGGGTAAGACCGACTCAATCCATAACGCCGCGCGGAATGCGCATCCGCCCAGACGACCGACGAAAGTTGTACCGAAAACCAAAAAACATGCTGGCATGCACGAGGAGCAGACCAGGAACGCAATCGCCATGCCAAATGCTTCCTATCAGCCTACACAAACCAAGAAACGTGCTCGGATCGTCCAAAACGGTTTGCCGACAAACGAACTCGTTCTAAGCGCACACGTGGGGGGAAACGAAAGCGTTTTCCCGCAGATTCTGTCACTTTATGTCCCGAAGTTCAGCTTGATTGCAGATGTAACCTACGGTGATGGGGTCTTTTGGCGCAACGTTCCTGAGAACCAATACAAAGTTCTCGGAACTGACATCCAGACCGGAGTAGATTGTCGCGACTTGCCCTATGAGGATGGTGAGATCGATTGTGTGGTTCTCGATCCGCCCTACATGCATTCTCCAGGCGGCACGGCCCATCAGAGCCAAAGCGCATTTGAGCAATACTATCGGAACAACGAAACAGGCAATAACACAACCAAGAAGTACCATGAAGCAGTATTGGAACTGTACGTGGATGCGGGCGCAGAGGCCCACAGAGTACTGCGCGATCAAGGAGTCTTGATCGTCAAGTGCCAGGACGAAGTGTGCTCAAATCGTCAACGCTTCACTCATGTAGAAATCATGGAGTCGTACCGTAGGCTAGGATTCATCCCTGAAGACCTATTTGTCGTGGTCAGAAACAACCGACCTGGCGTCAGCCGCACAGTAAGGCAGGTCCACGCGAGGAAGAACCACTCCTACTTTCTCGTATTCTGGAAGAAGGGGGCCTCGCGGGGTGCCTGGGAACCACCAGAATGAACGCGGTAGATTTGTTAGCTCACATCATTCGAGAACACGCGCCGGAAGATATCTGGCAGGACTCTCCGCTAATCGGGTACCGCATGCTTGGCAATACTAATCGAGGTGAAATTGGGGAGACGTTCATTCGACGCTACTTGGAACAGCACGGCATTTCAGTGGGAAATGGCAAGCGGACATCCCGAACCGATCTTCGTGTTGAATCGTTGTTGTTTGAAGTCAAGACAGCATCCTTAGGTGCGAACCAAACTTTTCAATTCAATCACGTGCGCTTGGATCGGGGATACGACTATCTCCTGTGTCTTGGCATATGTCCCCGCCAGGTGGTGTTCAATATGTGGCGAAAAGGCGCGGTTGCTGAATACCGGGCGGGAACGTTGGTGCGGATGGCGGAAGGCCAAGCAGTTACGTACAAACTAACCAAGAAACTTGACGACATGGTAGACATCGTTGCATTGCCGTCTAAGGTGATGAGCGTGTTGGCGGGAGAGCACGAATAGGCACCTAAATGCCCTTCAGAGTGGCGGTGGCAGTCTGATAGACTTGCGTTGCAATTGAGTAAGATGCGACTAGAAGGTGCTCTCGCATTCTTAGAGAATAGCCTGCTCTCCATAAAGTAATGACGGGAGTACAACAATTGGGTAGCAGACGAAAACACAAACTGGGACTCTAACAGTGCAAACTTTGCAGAGTGTACGCGCGCAGGCGCAGGTAGCGCGCACCGAGGCAGCCGGAATGGTCATGATCATCCGGGGCGTGCCTCCTGAGTGGGCGGTGCCCATTGGCGAGGCGCTGCTGGCAGCGGACGTGAACGTGATGGAAATCACGCTCAATACGCCCCACGCGTTGGACATGATCGCCGCGCTGCACGACGCGCTGGGCGAGCAGATGGCGATTGGCGCAGGTACGGTGCTCTCCGTAGCGGAGGCCGAGCAAGCACTGGCCGCCGGAGCGGAGTTCTTCGTCTCGCCGCACCTCGATACCGCGATCGTAGCGTTTGCCAACGAGCACGACTGCATGGTGGTCCCCGGCGCGTTCACGCCCACGGAGGTGTTCACCGCTCTGCGGGCAGGCGCGGACATCGTAAAAGTATTTCCCGCCAATATTGTCGGACCGCAGTTCTTCAAGGACCTGCAGGGCCCCTTTGGTCAGATTCCTTTACTGCCGACCGGTGGGATCACAATCGAGAACGCCGGGACATACATCAAGAGCGGCGCCTTGGCGCTCGGCGTCGGCGCGGGACTGCTGGATTGGCAGCGTCTGGACGGTGAATTCGAACGCGTAACGGCAGCGACGCGAGCGATGCGGGCGGCCATAATGCAAGCCCGGCAAGAGATGGAGACCCAGTAGCGCAGGTTTGAAACCTGCGGCCCGGCAGCGTAGGTCCGCAACCTGCGGCCCAGTAGCGTAGGTTCGCAACCTGTGGCCCGGCAGCGTAGGTCTGTAACCTGCGGTCCGGTAGCGTAGGTTTGTAACCTGCGATCCGATATCGTAGTTCCGCAACCCGCGCCGGATTACGTACGGATTAAACGTAGCGCGGGGCTTGTCCCCCGCAGTGGGTTGAGGGCGTATGGAACGAAGAAAAGATGGATTCCGGCTTTCGCCGGAATGACGGAACTGGCGGCTCCCAGGGGAGTAGCGCGGGGGCTTGTCCCCCGCCTCCCCGTGTCGGAGCACGAGTCAGGCCTGGCACGAAGCTTTTTAGGAGGAATGCACACCTCAGATGCCACCCACGTTCAAAGACCTCCGCGAATACGTCGCGTTCCTTGAAGGCAAAGGGGAGTTACAGCGCATTACGGCGACGGTAGACCCCGAGCTAGAGATTACGGAGATAACCGACCGCGTCACCAAAGCGGGAGGGCCCGCGCTGCTCTTCGAGAACGTACAGGGCTCGGACATACCGCTGCTCATCAACACTTTTGGCTCGGAGCAACGCACGGCGTGGGCGCTCGGGTCCGATTCGTGGGAAGAGCTGCCGCAGAAGCTGGAAAACCTCCTGGGCATCGCGCTGGGCGGCCCGCCGGAAGGACTCGCCGCCAAGTTGCAGGCCGGCGGCGAACTGTTTAAATTGTCGCGCATTGCGCCCAAAGTAGTGAATTCTGCGCCCTGCCAGGAGGTCGTGCTGACCGGCGACGACGTGGACCTGGGCATGCTGCCCATCATCAAATGCTGGCCGCTGGATGCGGGGAAATATATCACCCTGCCGCTCGTGTGCAGCTATGATCCGAATACCGGCAAGCGCAACGTGGGCTGCTACCGCATGCAGGTGCTTAGCAAGAACACCACAGCCATGCACTGGCAGCGGCACAAAGGCGGGCGCGAGCACTACGACGACAGCGTGGAAAAGAAGGAACGGCTGCAACTGGCGGTGGCGCTCGGCGCGGAACCGGCGGCGGTGTATTCCGGCACCGCGCCGCTGCCGCAAGGCATCGATGAGTTTCTCTTTGCCGGATTCTTGCGCGGCGGGCCGGTGCAACTCGTCAAGGGCAAGACCGTGGACGTGATGGTGCCCGCTAACAGCGAGATCGTGCTCGAGGGCTACGTGGAACCCGGCGAATACGCGACTGAGGGTCCATTCGGCGACCACACGGGCTATTACTCGATAGCGGACCAGTACCCTGTCTTTCACATTACGGCCATTACGCACCGGCGCGACCCGATGTACGTCACCATCATTGTGGGCCGCCCGCCGATGGAAGACCTCTACATGGGCAAGGCCACCGAGCGCATCTTCCTGCCGCTCATCAAGATGATGGTCCCGGAGGTCCATGACATTGCCCTGCCGGACGAAGGCGTCTTTCACAATATTGTCTTCGTTTCCATTAAGAAGCGCTTTCCCGGTCACGCGCGCAAGACCATGTACGCTCTTTGGAGCCTACATCAGATGATGTGCGTCAAACTCATTGTGGTGGTAGATGACGACATTGACGTGCAGGATACGTCCGAGGTCCTCTTCCGCATGGGGAACAACGTCGATTGGAAGCGGGATACGGTGATTGTAGAAGGGCCAGTGGATTCGCTCGACCACGCGGCGCCGCTGCCGAACTATGGCGGCAAGTTGGGCGTGGATGCCACCCGCAAGACGGCGGAAGAGGGCTTTACCCGCGAGTGGCCGGAAGACATCGTAATGAGCCCGGAGATCGCGGAACGGGTGACGCGCCGCTGGCAGGAGTATTTTCGCGTCTGATACCCTTGCTTTGCTACCTAATTCTGAGAGAGCTATAGGAAGACTCCGCGCGCCAGGGGCGCGCGGCCGAGGGCCCGCAGTACAATTGAGAGCAGACAGTCGGCGAATCCTTGCTGCATGGGTAGGGAACAGCCTCCTCACTGCAGATCGAAAGCGCAGAGGCCGTGCAGAATCTCTTCTTTAGTGTGCCGCACCCCTGGCTGTTTGGGCCGGCGGCGGTGTTCCTCGGCCTCAGCTTGCTTTTCATCGGTGCCGACTATGTCGTGCGGGGAAGCACGTGGCTGCAGCAACGCTTGCTGCGGTGGCGTTGGCTGAGACCGCTCGTGGTTGCGCTCCGTCTCTCTAACACATGGATTGAGGTATATCCCATTGTTGCCACGGTTGCCATTGCCGGGCTCCTCGTGCAGATCAGCGTCTACGCGGCGCTTGGCGCCGAAGCGCCGTGGGAAGTCGAAGTCGGACCCTGGCTCTCGCTCCTCAACAACGCAATCGTGCTGGCCTTTCGGCTCGACTCCGTAAGCCTGCTCTTTCTCTGGCTTGGCGCAGCGATATTGCTCTGCTTTCTTTGGATTCTTCCGGCGGCGCATCTCCCGCGAGATCAAATGGGTAGAGCCTACGCTTGCATCCTTCTCACGCTCTGCGCCTACGGAGGCTTGGTGCTCTCCGAGAACCTGCTCTTTCTCTACGTGTTTTGGGAAGCGCTGGGCTTGACCAGTTACTTCCTGGCCGTATTACCCCGGGAAGAACGCCCGCAGGTAAGTGCGGCGGCGGTGCGCTTGCTCATGGTGAGCCACTTTTCCGGTTACGGTCTGCTTGCGGCAATTCTTATCATTTCTCGCCGGAGCGACCAATATCTCTACGGCGACATTCCTTCCGGCGCCTTCGATGCACTGGTCGTGGGTCTCGTATTGGCCTCCGTGGCCGCTCGGGCAAGTTGGCCTCCCTTTCACGGTTGGGCGGCCTCCCTGCGCAGTCATCTCGCGCCAATTTACGCGAATGTGGCGGGTATCATGCTGCTAGGAACCATGTACGTAGTCGCGCGGTTTCTCGTGCTCTCCGGTCCGGAGCCGTTCCTTCCGTGGTCGAACCCGTTGCTCATTGTCGGCGGTCTGAGCTTGGCGCTCTCGATTGCCGCAATGCTTGCATTAGGCAGGCTCGCCTCCCTGCTCGCCGTTAATTGGATCGGTCACGCCGGCCTCATCGCGGTGGCGGTTGCCGTAGGCACGTACCAGGCCATAGCCGCGGCGGCGCTGATCGTCTTCAGTGGGGGCATCGGCATGGCGCTGGTCGCGGCGGCGGGGCCGTCGCTCTTGGCGATACACCGCCAGAGCCAGCGCGCCATTTGGGCCTTGCCGGCAGCCACCGTAGTTATCGGCATTGCAGCGCTCGCAGGAGTGGTTCTCCCCTTGAGCGCCGCTTCGCGTTCATTCCTCTACTTGGCAATTGATAGAGAGACCTGGGCAATTCCCCTGCAGGCTCTCATAGTTCTCTTTGGTATCACAGTTATCGTTACCTTTGGGCGCTGGATGCAGCGCCTCTTTGTCAATCCACCACTCACCTCGGTGCGCAGAGCGGAAGTCTTGCTCGGCCAGGGAAGTCTCGTGTGGCTTCTTGTCGCAGGGGGAACTGTCATGGCAGTATTGCAGTGGCAGTTTTCCGTACTTGTCTGGCCGGCGGTCACGACGATAAGCCACGCCACTATGTCGGATCAGGCGACGTTCTCTTGGGCTGCGCATTTGGTGCCGAGCACGCTCTCTACGGCACTGGTAGGCGGCGTCGGTGTGATTGCCGTAGTGCTCTTGCGGCGCATGCATCCTCGGGATCGGCGGCAACTGGCATCCATAACCCGGACAATCGGCGGCGCTGCGGACCGCCTTCTCGTGCCGCCTAACGGCCTGCTCCTGCTCTTGGGACGTTGCCTGGCGTTTCTCGGCAGAACCTCCACCGCGGCGGAGCGGCGCTATTACATTGCAATCGCAATGCTCGCCATATTCGGGCTTCTCGTCCTGCTCCTGGAAACGCAAGGGATTGCCTCGTGAGCTGGGAACACTACACGCTCGCAATTCTCCTTGCCGGTGCCTGTACGGTTTTGGCGGTGCGCCAGTGGCTCGCGGTTTACATTGGGCTTGTCGCCACGTTTCTCGGCACTTCTCTGCTGCTCATGGCTTACACAGGGACGGTTGTGGGAGTCACGCGCATCATCATTGGCCTCACCGTCGCCACCATGCTCGCCGCAGCTTTGTGGGTGGAGCGGGAGCGGCCACTGCAAAACCAGTCCATATTCGAGACTCCCACGCTGATAGGTGTCGCCGCCCTTGGCATTCTGGCAGCGTATCTGCTGGCTGAGCGCATTCCTGCGTTAATCCCCCAAATTGCCGCTATGGCTGCGGCAGCCGTGCTCCTGCTTGGCTTCTTTGCGGTGGTGCTGCGTACCAGCATCTTTGGTATGAGCATGGGAGTGTTGCTCGTCGTCAATGGACTGGACTTTACGATCTGCTTGTTCCTCGGTGAACAAGGCATGGCATTGTTAACGGTGCAAGGCTTGGTGCTGGTCGGGGTAGGCTTCTTGGCAACTCTGGTGCAGATCATCGAGTTCGAGGGCGTATTGGAGCGGGATGCTAGCAGATAGCGTGCTAACAACACCATTGCACTTGCTCATCGTCCCTATTGGCGCGGCGGGGCTAGCCATTCTCTTTCGGCGCTGGACGGCGTTTTCAGGGCTGGTTGCCCTTAGCGCGCTCGTCGTTACATTCATGCTGGTAATGGTCTTGGATACCGATTCCGGCAGCTCCATTCTGACTTTCACGATACAGCTTGACGCCAGAGCGCGTTTGCCATTGCTTGCAGTCACTGGGCTACTTGCACTCACTCTGGTGTTTCACTTAATCCGCAGCCAAGGAGAGTTCTTTCCCGCAACCACGTGCGTCTTGGCGGCAGTCCTGATTGCCGCGGCAATGATCTATACGCGCTACGTCGTTGCCGCGGCTTTGCTGCAGTTAGCGCACGTTGTGGCGGCCATGGGCATCTTGGGCACAGTGCCGACGCAACGCATAGGCGTTACCATGATCCGCTATGCGCTCATGATGACGATTGGGGGCGCGCTGATTGTGTTGGGCCTGCTGTTGGTAGACCAATATCGCGTGAGTCCCGAGACGGAACTCAGTGTACGCGCCATTGCCGCCGTGCTTTCCGTGGGCTTCGGCACTCTGCTGGCCGCCGCGCCGCTCTACTTCTGGCTACCGGACGTAGCGTATCGCGCGCCGGTGATGGGGTTTATCTTGATTGCCGCAGTTCTACATACCGCAACGACGACATTCTTGGTTTCGGTGATGGCCACGTTTCCGTGGCTTTCCAACGACGCGCAGTTGAACGCCACGGCCGCCTTGGGTGGACTAGCCACGGTCCTGATCGGGGCGCTTCTGGCATTTAGCGCCAATGACCTGCGCGGACTCCTGGGCTATTCCACGGTGAGCGCGAGCGGCTTTATCATCATAGGGGTTGCTTCTCGCTCGGCATTGGCGGTTACGGGCATTCTCTATCAGGCGCTGGCAATGGCGGCGGCGCTCTTCTTGCTCGCCATTCTTGTCGGCGTGATCGAGGAGCGTCTCGGCGGCGCTTCCTTTGCGCAGTTGGCCGGGCTGACGTCCCGCGCTCCCTTGCTTACCCTTGCGTTCATCGTGGGCAGCTTTTCCATTGTCGGCGTGCCGGGCTTTGCCAGCTTTCCCGGTCGCTGGCTTGTCTTTCAAGCCGCTTCGCAACAGGGTGAGTGGTTTCTCTTCACTCTCCTCGCAGGGAGCGGACTGCTGATGCTCGCGTATGCGCGGGCGCTCCGCGCCTGCCTCCAGCCGGTTCAGATACCCGGCAGGATCAGCCCCTTCTCGCGTTCCGGCTCAATTATGGCCGTGCTCGTTGCCCTGCTCTGTTGCGGATTGGGCATCTACCCGTCACCGATCTTCTCTGCGATTCTCGATGTGGTCAAAGATCTCAGTTTCGTGCGCGCTGTTTAGGCAGGCCCTCTGGCCACCGCCTTGGGAGTGGTCGCCGGCAATAACGTACCGGCCTGCGGCGGCAGACTTCACCAGCAACTGCATTGGGAACGTAGAGCCGCAAATGCGCAAGACGGGCAAACTGCCCGTCTTGTTGAAGGTTCGTGGTGCATGCGTCATTCCAGAAGCTTCGCTTGTACGCTTGCCGGCGCTCCGCAGCGATTTCCAGTTTTTGGGAGGAGGCTAGACCGTATCGAGCGACACGATCCGCTGTTCCTCTACTGATAGGTACGCTCCCCGGATCAGGCGCAAAGTGGCGATGCCGTCGGCCAAGCTCTGCACCGGCGTCTCGCCGTTTTCGAGGCAGCCGATAAAGTGTTCGATCTCCCGGGCAAACGTGTCGGGAACCTGGAGTTCCTTTACCGCGGGCCGGTCCATGCCGTTCAGCATCATCTCAATGCGGCCCGGCCCTGCCGAGATCGTGCCCCGGTCGCCTACCACGTGGATCGAATAGCCCGACGGCAGGTTCATGGCCCACGAGCTGAGGACCTGGCCGGTGGAACCATTCTCGAAGGCCACCAGCACTTGCGCCGTGTCCTCGCCGTCGAGTTGCGGCAGGCGGTGATTGGTCAGCAATGCACTGACGGTCATCGCTCTCGAGCCGGCCAAATAGAGCAGGCGATAGGTCGGGTGGTAGCCCGTATCGATAAGCTCGCCGCCGCCCATGAGTTCGCGTTTGGAGCGCCACGTGCCCGGACCATGCGACGATAGCGCGGCCGAGCCCGTTCTGATGTAGGGCCGGCTCAGAAAGCAGTCGGCGGAGTGAATCCAGTAGACGTCGCCTACGAGGCCGTCATCGATGCGTGGCTTGATCTCCTGCACGGATTCTGTGAAGACCTGATTGTGGGCGCACATGAGCGTGATGCCGTTCGCCTCAACGGCCGCTTCAATCTCCTTGGCTTCGTCCATCGTCAAGCAGAGCGGCTTTTCGATGAGGACGTGTTTCTTGGCTTCCGCCGCCGCCACCGCGGCGTCTTTATGCACGTGATGCGGCAAACAGATGTCCACCGCGTCTACATTGGGATTTTGCAGGAGTTCGCGGTAGTCCGTGTAGACCTGCGCGCCGCCCACTTGCGCCGCGCGCGTCTGCGCGGCAGCTTCCACCACGTCCGCCACCGCCACCACCTTGGCGCGGTCGCTATTGGCGTTCCAACCCCGCGCGTGGCCGTTGCTAATGCCGCCGCACCCAATAATGCCAACACCTAACATTCCAGTTTGCGTCCTTTCCCGTACAATTGGACCTGTCAGCGGTCAAGACTACGTCCTATTATGGGTTTTTCTGCGCACAGTGCAAATGACTGCGCCAAGCGGGAACGAATGCAGTAGCGCGGGGACTTGTCCCCCGCTGGATCAGTAGCGCGGGGGCTTGTCCCCCGCTGAATACAGAAGAGGAGTGATAGGCATGCAAGCAACCCAGATAGTTTTTCCCGAACAGAATAAGGTAACGATTGAAGCCGTAACGCTGCCGCCGCTTGGGCCACACGACGTGCTGGTGCGCACCGAGGTCAGCCTGATTAGCGCAGGCACCGAACTGACGAATCTGCGCGGCGATATGGAGCGCCAGTCCTTCCCCAAGTATCCGGGCTACTCCAACGTGGGTGTCGTGGAGCGCGTGGGCGATGAGGTTGGGGATTTTAGCGAGGGTGACCGTGTGCTGAGCAACGGCCGGCATGCTTCCCACCACGTCGTTAACCGCGCCACCGGCCGCACCGGCGCGCCGCAGACATTGCTGCGGGTACCCGATGGTGTCGACCCGGCTGACGCCACATTTACGACCCTGGGCGCGGTCGCCATGCACGGCATCCGCAAAGCGGAGCCCAAGTTAGGGCAGACTGCCGCCGTGGTGGGCCAAGGCGTCGTCGGACAACTCCTCTGCCAGCTTCTGCGTCTGAACGGCGTGCATCCTGTGATCGGCATTGACGTCTTTCCCGTTCGATTAGAGATGGGAGCGCAAAGCGGTACCCCGGTTTTGGTCAACGGAGCCGACGAGGACGTCGTGCAGCGCGTAATGGAGGTTACCGGCGGCGCGGGCGTGACGTACGGCTTTGACGCCACCCGCAGCGGCACCGCCATGCGCATGCTCATGGATATGGCCGCTCAGAGCGGCAAGATTCTCCTCGTGGGCAGTATCCCGCGCATCGTGGAGATTCCGCTCTTCGATCCATTGCAGACGAAAGAGCTCAGCATCATCGGCGTGCTCCAGCCGCGTTCGCCCATGATTGCCCATCCCTACTACCCGTGGACGCAAGAGCGCAACCGCGCGGAGATTCTCGACTTGCTCGCGCGGCAGGCGCTGAAGGTAGACCATCTCATTACCCACCGCATGATGCCGGCGCAAGCCCCGGAGACCTACGACATGATCGCGCGCGGCGGCGCAGATTGGCTGGGGGTGGTTTTTGAGTGGTAGGACTCCGCAGGTTTGGCGTCTTGAGCTGGGTTCCTCGGTCTTGGTCTTTAACTTGGGTTGAGAGCGGCTCTAGGCTGAGCGTTGATAACCTATACTCTGACTCTTGAAGGCAGAACGCTCAAGCACTAGATTGCCGAAATGGCAGACAATCACACCGATTCGAGCACGTTGGCACACTGATACTTGACAGGATAGATGTTCTTGTTGTATTTTTAGCGTGTCCGAAAGTGGGTAAGTAGGTAGCGCTCAGGAGGATTTCACACCATGAGAAGCACAGGACGATTTAGTCGACGCTCTCTCCTCGGCTGGAGTGGCGTGGTAGGCGGCGGCGCATTGCTGGCAGCCTGCGGCGCGGCGCCCGCCGCCATGGAGGGCGAAGGCGAGATGGAGGCCAAGGAAGAGGCCCCCAAGGCTGAGACGGCCGCAAAGGCGCCTGAGGCGCGCAGGATCGTGCACACTGACTGGTGGCGGCCCGGCGGCGCGCCCACAATTCAGGAGTACTTCGACGGCATCAAGGCTGACTTTTCGGAACTGAATCCCGGCGTGACCGTCGATACGGTCCACGTGCAGGGCACAAATGGGCTGCGCGAACACGTTACCGTGATGATCGCTGCCGGCGAGCAGGTGGACTCTTCACAGGTCTCGGTGGCGTTCATCCTTGACTGGCTACTGAAAGACTTCTTGCAGCCGCTCGACCCGTTTCAGGCCAAAGACCCCGATACGGCGCCCGACAAGTTCGTTGACTCCGGCCGTTTCTTCAACCAGCACAACGGCATGACCTATGGCATCCCGTACGACGGCCCCGCAACCGTTGTGATGGGGCTTAACACGCGCGTGCTGACGGACGCCGGCCTCGATGTCGATCGCGAAGTAACCTGGAATTGGGAGTGGGACCAGTTCCTGGAATATGCGCAGAAGGTGCACGAAGTGTCGGGCGAGAATATCACGCGCTTGGGCTATGGCACCAGCGGCTTCAGCCTGTCTGGCATCGCGCGGTGGCTCTACCCCAACGGCGCTACCCTGTATACGGAGGACAATTCGGCAGCGGCCTTCGATTCCCCATCGGGCATTGCCGCGGGACAGTTCAAGGAAGACTTGCAACTGAAGCACAAGTTTGGCCCCACGCCTGAAGGAGCGACCTTCGTCAACGAGCAAATCGTCCTTTCCCAACAGGGTTCTTGGGCTGTCGGGTACATCTTCGGCAACAATGAAAACCTGGAGTTTGACTTTGCGCCCTTCCCCAAGGGTCCCGACGGCGAGACCCCTGGCAGCATGACCTGGACGAACCAGTGGTGCCTCTTCAGTGTCTCCCCAGACCCCGAATTGGCGTGGCAGTGGATGAGCTGGGTGAACAGCGAAGCCACCCTGGAGAAGTACTTCGCCGGCATCCTTTCCCGCCAAGCCGGCCGCAAGGAGTTCTACCAGAGCGAGCCGTGGCAGAAGATCGTGGCCGAACGGCCGATGCTGAAGGACCTGGAGAAGATCGCTGACAATTCCGGCCCGTACCCGTGGCTCCACACAGCCGCAGGCAACGAAGCCACCAAGCCGGTGTGGGATGCCCTGAATAACCAGGAACTCACCGTGCAAGAGGCCTTCCCGCAGGCCGCGGGGCTGCTCAATGGCGTTTTGGAGGAGTTGGGCACCTAAGCAAGCTCATTCCTCTGCTCTTTAGTACAGCGATTAAAACTGGGCGGGTTGCAAAACCCGCCCAGTTTTCTTTTGCTACGACCGCGCCCTACATGCTCTCGAAGGGGAGAGTGGTGCTTCATGTTAAGAACCATCGCAAAGCAGAGTATTGTCAGCTTGTTGACAGCAAATGGGCGGCTTAGTACCGTTAGGGCAACGGCTTTGCTCTACGGTGAGCATGCCGAGAGTAGGTAGGTAGTGCTCAGGAGGTTTTCATACCATGAGAAGCACAGGACGATTTAGTCGACGCTCGCTCCTCGGCTGGAGTGGCGTGGTAGGCGGCGGCGTATTGCTGGCGGCCTGCGGCGCGCAGACCGGCGCCATGGAGGGCGAAGGCGAGATGGAGGCCAAGGAAGAGGCCCCCAAGGCTGAGATGGCAGACACGAAAGAGATGGAGCCCCGTGTGATTGTCCACACGGACTGGTGGCGGCCCGGTGGCGCGCCGACAATTCAGGAGTACTTCGACGGCATCAAGGCTGACTTCGCGGAACTGAATCCCGGCGTGACCGTGGAGTCGGTCCACGTGCAGGGCACCATCGGCTTGCAGGACCACGTAACCACAATGATTGCCGCCGGCGAGCAGGTGGACTCCTCGCAGGTTTCGGTAGCCTTCATTCTTAACTGGTTGCTGAAAGACTTCCTGCAGCCGCTCGACCCGTTCCAGGCCAAAGACCCTGACACGGCGCCCGACAAGTTCGTGGACTCCGGCCGCTTCTTCAACATGCACAACGGCCAGACGTACGGCATACCGTATGACGGCCCCTCCACCACCGTGGTTGGACTCAATACCCGCCTGCTCACGGACGCCGGCCTCGACCCCTCTCGTGAAGTTACCTGGAATTGGGATTGGGACCAGTTTGTAGAGTATGCGACGAAGATTCACGAGGTGGATGGCGACAATATCACGCGCTTGGGCTATGATGCCGACGGCTTTAGCATCTATGGCATAGCGCGGTGGGTCTATCCCAATGGCGCCACGCTCTACAAGGCTGATAATTCAGCAGCGGCCTTTGACTCCCCCGAAGGCATTGCCGCGGGCCAGTACAAGGAAGACCTGCGCCTGAAGCACAAGTTCGGCCCCAAGCCGGAAGGTGCGACGTTCGACAACGAGCAGATTGTCATTGACGCCCAAGGTTCCTGGAGTGTAGGGTACATCTTCGGCCGCAACGCAGAGTTGGAATTCGACTTTGCCCCCTTCCCCAAGGGCCCCAGCGGAGAGACTCCCGGTAGCGTCACCTGGACGAACCAGTGGTGCCTCTTCAGCGTCTCGCCAGACCCCGAATTGGCGTGGAGCTGGATGAGCTGGGTCAACAGCGAGGCCACCCTGGAGAAATATTTCGCTGGTATTCTCTCCCGGAATGCCGGTCGCAAGGAATTCTACCAGAGCGAAGCCTGGCTGGCACGTGTCGAAGAGCGTCCGGTGCTGGCGGATCTGGAGAAGATCGCTGACAATTCCGGCCCGTACCCGTGGATACACACGTCCGCAGGAAACGAAGCCACCAAGCCGGTATGGGATGCCCTGAACAATCAGGAACTCACCGTGCAGGAGGCGTTCCCGCAGGCCGTTGAGTTGCTTAACGGCGTTCTGGCCGACCAGGGCGGATAGCGGCTATTTCCTTTGCTGCGTAGCAAGGCAAATGAGACTGGGTGGGTTGTACAACCCGCCCAGTCTTTCATTTCTGCCACGGCCATGCTCAGCCTGCTCAACGCAAGAACTACGGTTGGGCAAAGTGTTGCAAGTGCGTTGACAGCGGAACGGCAACTTAGTACCGTTAGGGTGGGTAAATTCGTTCGCACTAGCGGTGAACGCCTTGCCCAATATAAAGGCTTGATTGCCACGTATGGTGTTAGAAATGTTTCGCTTTTTTGCATGGAATCGCGGAGAGGTAGGCCAAGGGCATGGAGCAATGGATGCTTGTCGTGCCTCTGCTTGTCCTAATCCCTGGAGCTTTTGTAGTCGGTTTTTGGACACAACGATTGATCCAACATCGCAATACCCAAGCGGCGGCGGCTGAAGCACAGAGGCTTTTGGAGGATGCAGAGACCACACGCAAACGACTGGAAGTAGAAGCTAAGGATGAAGCGCTCAGGCTTAAGACCAAAGCGGAAGATGAGATTGGGCGTTGGCGCGGGGAGCTTACCCGCACCGAGCGCCGTCTGCAACAGCGCGAAGAAACGCTAGATCAGCGCACGACGCAGGCTGAGCGCCGCGAGAGAAAGGTCGGCGAGTTCGAGAAACGGGTGGAGCGCGATCGGGACGCAGTAATCGGGCTGCGTCAGAAACAGATCAGCGAACTTGAGCGCATCGCCCAGATGACGGCCGACGAAGCGAAAGAGGTGCTGACGAAGAGCATCGAAGAAGAGGTGCGCGAAGAGTGCACCCGTATGATCAAGCAATTGGAAGCCTCGGCGCGTGAGGATTCAGAACGCAGCGCGCGCCGTGTGATTGCTACGGCAATCCAGCGGCTGGCCGCCGATCATACCGTCGAAACGACGGTCTCGGTCGTTACCTTGCCAAATGAGGAGATGAAGGGCCGCATCATCGGTCGCGAGGGGCGCAACATCCGTGCCTTGGAACTCCTCACCGGCGTGGACCTCATCATTGACGACACGCCCGAAGCGGTGGTACTGTCTGCGCACGATCCCGTCCGGCGAGAGGTCGCGCGTCTGGCTCTGACCCGACTAATCCAAGATGGGCGCATTCACCCCGCCCGCATCGAGGAGATGGTGGGCAAGGCCGACAAGGAAATCGAGGATACAATTTGGGAGGAAGGCGAGCAGGCAGCCGACTTGGCGCAGGTGCGCGGCCTGCCGGCCGAATTGATTCGCCTCATCGGACGGCTGCGCTACCGCTCTAGTTACGGCCAGAACGTGCTGGCCCACAGCGTTGAAGTGGCGCAGTTGGCAGCCAGCATGGCAGCGGAAATCGGCGCCGACGTAAATGTCGCTCGGCGCGCGGGCCTGCTCCACGACGTGGGGAAGGCGGTTGACGCCGATATGGAAGGTCCCCATGCGCTGGTGGGAGCGGAAATGGCGCGCCGCTATAATCAGTCGCCCAAGATCATCCATGCCATTGCCGCCCACCACAACGATGAGGAGCCACGCACTGTAGAAGCATTTGTCGTATCGGCGGCGGATGCCATTTCTGCTTCGCGGCCCGGCGCGCGGCGCGATTCGATCGAGCGGTACATGCAGCGCCTGCGGGCACTGGAAGCCGTGGCGAATTCCTTCTCCGGTGTGGAGAAATCATATGCAATCCAGGCTGGGCGGGAAGTGCGGATTATGGTGCGTCCCGACGAAATTGACGAGTTAGGCGCGGTACGGCTATCGCGTGATATCTGCAAGCAGATCGAAGAGACGCTTGATTACCCAGGCCAGGTGAAAGTCACGTTGATTCGCGAGACACGGGTGGTGGGTTATGCGAAGTAACGTAGGATTATTGGACGTAGGCTGCCGTGAGTGGACGGCAGCGCAGCCTGGTTCCAGCCGCATAAGATCTTGCAAGAGAGGCACATGAGGCGAGCGAGAAAAGTATAGGCGTTTTCAAGGAATACGTGCTCTGGCCCACCTGAGCGACTAACGTTGCACTCAACATCGGTGCTGGAGGGGGAGCAAATGGAGATTCTGAAGGTAGCTTCACAGTCCAAGCCGACGGCTGTGGCCGGCGCAATTGCAGGCGTGGTACGCGAATCCGGACGGGCCGAGGTCCAGGCGATTGGCGCGGGAGCAGTAAATCAGGCCGTCAAGTCCATTGTGATTGCGCGAGGCTACTTGGCGCCCAGCGGAATCGACCTCATTTGCATTCCAGCCTTCATCGAGGTGACGGTGGAGAATGGCGAGCGCACGGCGATCAAGTTTATCCTTGAGTCGCGGTAGCCTCCCCTTATTCACTGTTACAGGCGGGTGCAGCGCCATTTGCCGTAGAAAGCTCTGCGGGAGCATACTAAGGCTGTTCTCGCCGCGAAGGCACCCATGATAAAGCTCCTTGCAGGCCTTCTGCATTACTGCCTCCCCAAGCGCACTAACGGTTACCGGGGCGGCGGCAAGAAATGCGTGAGAGCATAGAGTCACCGCATTCACCGAGCGCATTTCCACGTAGCATAGGAGAAGACGGATGTACCCAAATGGAGCGGATTTCGGCCTAAGCCTGACGTTTGATATCGAAATGTGCAGCAATTTCCCGTACTGGACGTCAGTCTGGGACCATCGCAAGGGCGCCATTGACGAGGACAGCAAGCTCTATATGGGCAAGATGCTGGACGTCGCGGACAAGTACGGGGTGAAGTTTCAGTTCTTCCTCGTAGGCAAGGCGCTGGAAGACCCGGATATCGACTACCTGAAGCGCATGACGGCCGAAGGTCATGCCGTGGACAACCACACGTATAACCACGTCTCCGTGAAAGCTCAGGACATTCCGCAGCTCCAGCCCGTGTACGCTAATGCGCCGTGGCGGGCCGCCGGCCTCAATGCTCTGGAGTGTATTGAGCGCGAAGTGCGGCAAACCTCCACGGCCATCACCGAGAAACTCGGCGTCGCCCCCACCGGCTTTCGCACGCCCGGCGGGTTCAACAACGGCCTTGACGATGTGCCCGCCGTGCAGAAAGTTCTCAGCGACGCGGGCATGCAGTATGCCTCGGCCCGGTACTATTTCCCGGTCGATACGGAGAAGAAGCGTCCTGCTGCGGAAGTCCTCAATCAGGCGATGGAGGCAAGCATCGACGCGCTCCAGCCCTCCCGCTATCCCAACGGGTTGCCGGAACTGCCTTTGGCAGGCATCACAGACATCTGGGCGTTTCGCGTGCTGGATCTCGACCGCTGGGAATTCATCGACGTGCTCAAGCGCGGCATCGACCACGCCCACGCTAACCGTCAGGTACTGAGCCTCTGCTTCCATCCGCCGGTGCTGGCCGTGCGCGATCCCCACTGCGACATGCTCGACATCGTATTGCGCTACGCCATGGAAAAATCCGGCGGCTGCTGGATTACGACAAACCAGGAGATGGTCGCCCACACACTGAACTAAGTACTTGGGCTCAACACACCTGCGCGTACGGAACAAGCTCATGTGTCGTTGGCCGACCGTAGCGCGGGGGCTTGTCCCCAATGCTGTCGCACTAAAAGCACAGGGGGACGCTTGGCATTCCCTACGCGCATAGGGAACGCGTATCTCCTCTCTTCCAGAGTTGCGTATTGCTCCCTCTCCCTGGGGAGAGGGCCGGGGTGAGGGGGTGGTGCAGCGTTGCAGCAATGAAGAGAGACCTGCAACCATAAGGATTGCGTCCCAGCAGGAGGACGCAGGTTACAAACCTGCGCTACCGGGCAGGGCACTGAGAACACCATGTTCTTCACCCCGGCGGTTAATGCGACAGCATTGGGGCTTGTCCTCCACTCTTTGGCGGGAACAACCAACCGCATTTTGAGCAAGACGCGTAGCAACGCACAGTGGACAGCGACGCAACAAAATCGAAAATTCCATCCGCTTGAGCATAACAAGACATAAGGACGCACACATGTTCCCAAACGGCGCCGAATTCTCCCTCAGCCTCACGTTCGACATCGAAATGACGCCCAATTTCCCTTATTGGACCTCCCGGTGGAACCATCGCAAGGGTGAGATAGACGAAGGCACCAAGCTCTATTTGCGCAGGATGAGCGAGATAGCGAAGAGCTACGGGGTCAAGTTGCAGTTCTTCCTGGTCGGCAGCGCGTTGGAAGACCCGGACATCGATTATCTGAAGCAGCTCGTCGACGACGGTCATGCCATCGACAACCACACCTACACCCACGTGAACGTGAAAGCCAAGACGATTGATGGTTTACAGGAGGTCTATGCCAACGCCCCCTGGCGCGCCGAGGGCCTCACGCCGTTGGAAGTCATCCGGCAGGAGATCCGGCAGACAAGTGACGCAATCGAAGAGAAGCTAGGCAAACGGCCCCAGGGCTTCCGCACGCCGGGCGGGTTCGACGGCGGGCTCGACGACGTGCCGGACGTGCAAGACGTGCTGCGGGACGAGGGCTTTCGCTTTGCCTCGGCCAATTACCATTATCCCGTAGACAACACTGTGCGGCACCACCCCACGGCGGAGCTGGAAGCGGCATTTGGCACCAGTCTTAACAAACTGCAACCGTACCGCTATCCCAACGGCCTGCTGGAGATCCCGCTGATGGGTATTACGTCCATCTGGGCCTTCCGGCACATGGACCTGGATCGCTGGGAGTTCATCGATCTCATCAAGGCCGGTGTGGACCATGCCCACGAGCACAAGCAAATCTTCAGCCTGTGCTGTCATCCGTCGGATATCGCCGCTCGCGACCCGCATTGCGACATGGTGGATGCCGTGCTACGCCACGCGCTGGACAAACCCGGCGGCTGCTGGGCGACAACCAACCGCGAAATAGCGGACCACCTAAACAACTGAGAATCCAAGCACGCTGCGCAGTCCGGCACATCCACCGCAATCCGAGTCACGCGTACAGCGGCGTTTCCCACTACGAACGCCTCGAGGCCTGAAAGTGTACGGCTCGACCGCGTTGCGTCTAGAATAGTGGCAATACTTCGCACCAAACTAAGCAGGCGTAATCCTGCTGAGTACGAGGAGAGAGTGGAGACTCTATGGAAACCGCAGATGTCGTTGTAATTGGCGGTGGGATTGTCGGCACCACGATCACGTATCATCTCGCGAAAGCCGGCGCGGGCAAGGTGGTGCTCTGCGAACGGAAGACTATTGGCTCCGGGACGAGTTCCATGTCCGGCGCCATGTGCGGCCAGCAAGCGGAGATGACGGACACCATCGCCAAGCTGGCGGTACGCGCCCGCGATATTTACGACAACTTTGCCGACGTCATTGGCGGCGACTGCGGTTTTTTCAAGTATGGCATCTTGAATCTCTCCGACTCGATGGAATCAGCCGAAAACGCTGCCGCGAGGGCGAGAAAGAACGGCTCCGCCGCCCGCGCGCTCACGCTCGACGAGGCCAAGGACTTCTACCCGGAAGCCAACGTGGAGGGGGCGGGCGCGGCGCTCCTCTATGGCGAGACGGGCAACGTGGACGCCTACCGCACCATGCAGTCCTATGTGGCTGGCGCGAGGGCACACGGCGTGGAGATTCGCGAGTTTACGCCGGTCACGCACATTCACGCCAAGGGCGGACGCATCGAGCGGTTGGAGACGCCGGGAGGATCAATCGTGCCGGGCAAAGTCGTGCTCGCCTGTGGGCCGTGGAGCCACAAGGTGGCGCGCTCCGCCGGCTTGCGCCTGCCCATTCAACCTTCGCAGGTCGGCGTGTCGTTCTACCGCCAGCCGCCCGATTTCTACGACCGGCCGCCGGTGTTCAGCGTGGACCTTGCCATTATTCCCTGGCACAACAAGCATTTTCGCGTCTTGTGCGACCGGCGCGATCCGCTGGTCAAGATTGAACCGGATCCCACCAATGCCGTGCCGCCGCAATGGATGGTGGACTGGACGACGGAAGTGATCGAGCGGCGGCTGCCCAAGATGAAGCGCGGCCGTTTTCAGGGCGCGTATCAGACTTGCTATGATGACACCCCCGACCTGAAACCCCTCCTGGGCTACATTGCCGGCTACGAAAACCTGTTCCTCGATTGTGGGTGGAGCGGCCGCGGTTTCAAGTTCTCCGTGGCCCTCGGTGAGTACAACGCCAAGTGGATCATGGAAGGCAAGACTGAACTGGACCTGGCGCCGTGGCTGGCGAGCCGGTTCCTAGGTGCATGAACTGGCCCGCCGACAAAAGTGTCGCAAGCGAAGAATGTTGACCCTCTGCGCATTTCGTCCATCTTGTCTCATGACAGTGCGCACCGTCCACCCTGAGCTTGCGGCCAATTCTCCCGTTCGCCCTGAGCCTGTCGAAGGGTGGACGGGACGCGCCGCGTTGAATTCGCCAACTTTGTAGTGTAGTCTCATCTACGGGGCGCACGGAGTCTCGCTTTCCATAGAAGAAGCAATGTTGACGTTTCAAGTCATTCCGAGCGGGCAGCGGCCCCGTGCGAAACACGGGGAAGAATCTGATATGCAGCGGGAGGGATTGTTCCCGCTCCAGGCAGTGTGCACTATTGCGGAGGGGATGGATTCCGCGCCCCCGTGCGGGGGCGTGCTTTCGCGGGAATTGCAAATGTCAGGTAATTCGTTGACAGATTTGATGTTAGGAACGTGAAGACTATTCGCCCTGCATGCCCCACACACATGTCATTCCGAACGAAGCGCAGCGCAGTGAGGAATCTAAGATGCTGATCCTAACAAACACGCTCGACGTGAACCCTAGATTCCTCGCTGCGCTCGGAATGACATGCACGGTCGATGCTTTCCAGTGAATAGAAGATTCTGTCAACGAATTAGTCAACACTTACAGGAATGACGGGCTGGAATGCCGCTTCGTAGGGACCACAAAGAGCCGGCTCTCAAAGACTCTGCCTAACCCGTCCCTGCATTCGTAGTGACGTTTCACAACGAGGATTTCGGAAATGGCGCGAATACGTGTTGTCGTCACCGGAATGGGCGCGGTTACTCCCGTGGGAAACTGCGTCGCGGACTCGTGGGACGCTGTGTGCGCAGGTACTTCAGGGATAGTGCGCATCAGTCGCTTCGATCCTGACGACTTCGCGGCCCAGATTGCCGGTGAGGTGAAGGAGTTCGACGCGCGGCAGTATGTGGATGCGCGCGAGGTGCGGCGGATGGACCGCTTCACGCAGTATGCGGTGGCGGCAGGCCAACAGGCCATGGACGACTCGGCTCTGAGCATTACCGCGGAGAATGCCGACCGGGTCGGTGTCTTCGTCGGCTCCGGCATCGGCGGGATAGAGTCGCTGGAGTCGCAATTTGCGGTCATGGCCGCGCGCGGGCCCAGCCGCTTAAGCCCGTTTCTCATTCCCATGTTGCTCACGGATACGGCGGCAGGAGCGATTTCTATCCGGTTTGGCTTACGCGGGCCGAATCTCGCGGTTGTCTCGGCCTGTGCCACCGGCGCACATGCCGTGGGCGAGGGCGCGGCAGCCATCCGGCGCGGCGACGCGGACGTGATGTTCTGCGGCAGCAGCGAGGCCGCGGTGACCCCCATGACCATCGCCGGCTTTGCCGCCATGCGCGCGCTTTCCACACGAAATGACGCTCCGGCGGCTGCCTCACGCCCTTTTGAGAAGCAGCGCGACGGCTTCGTAGTTGGCGAAGGCGCGGGAGTCCTCGTGCTGGAAAGCCTGGCGCATGCCCTGGACCGCGGCGCGCGCATTTACGGTGAGGTTGCAGGCTACGGCGCGACTGCGGACGCCAGCCACATCACCGCCCCGCCGGAAGACGGCGAAGGCGCTGCCCGCGCCATGCGGACCGCGCTGGAGCAAGCCCGGCTCAAGCCGGAAGACGTACAATACATCAATGCCCACGGCACCTCCACGCCGCTCAACGACCGGGCGGAGACCCAGGCCATCAAGGCCGTGTTCGGTGCGCATGCCGCAAGGCTCGCCGTGAGTTCCACCAAGTCCATGACCGGCCATCTGCTTGGCGGCGCGGGCGGCGTGGAATCTGTCTTTTGTTTGAAAGCAATTGAAGATAACCTGATCCCGCCCACGATCAACTATGAACAACCTGACCCCGACTGCGATCTGGACTATGTGCCCCATAGCGCGCGCCGGGCGGAAATCCACGCGGTCATGAACAATAGCTTTGGCTTTGGCGGTCACAACGCCAGCCTCATCTTTACTCGTTACGAAACCTAGGGGTTAAGAACGGTGGAATCGCCGCAGCAGTCTGACGCTACGAAAGACGACGAGAGCGCCGCATGGCTGGATGATGTGCACAATCTCATTCTCGCCCTGCAGGGCACAGCAATTAGTGAGGTAGAGATTCGCTTTGGCGAAACGGCAGTACTTCTGCGCCGCCGACCCGGCGTCGTCTCCCAGGCCCCGATGGCAGAGTCACGCGCACCCAGCAAGGAACCGGCACAGTGGACCGCTGTTCAGGCGCCACTGAATGGCATCTATTACGACCGGTCAAGCCCTGAAGCCGATCCCTTCGTGCAGGTGGGTGACAGCGTAGAGAGCGGTCAGGTAGTTGCCATCATTGAAGCTATGAAAGTCTTCAACGAGATACATGCAGAAGAGACCGGCCACGTGACGGCGTTACTCGTAGAGTCCGGCGACATGGTGGAGAGCGGACAAGACCTCATCGCGTTAGATACGAAAGGTGCAGGTGCGGACGGTTCGTAGCGCGGGAGCTTGTCTCCGGTGGGAATTGGGCCAGGCATAGCGTAGTGCCTGTCCATTGCTTGAGATTTCGGCAATTCGTTGAGCGGGGGCTTGTCCCCCGCTCCCAAGGAAGACTACAGAGCCTTCAAAGTGAGCTCCCACCCCACATTGAATCTGAGAATTCGTTTACTTGGAGCAAGAGGGACAGCACGATGACGAGTTGGCATTTAGTCGTTGGTGTGCCCGGAGAACGTGGTCAATCTGCAATGAAGGAGATGAGAGGATGACGGCACGAGAGACGATATTGTCCGGCGAGACCGCGCGTAGTGCGCTCATGGCGGTCGCCTTGGCGACGTTTGCGGCGGTGCTGGTAGCCGTTGCGGCGCGGGCGGAGTTCCACCTGTGGTTTACGCCGGTGCCCATTACGCTGCAGGTCTTGGTGGTCTTGCTCATCGGTCTGAGCCTCACCCCGCGACAATCGTTCCTCGCCCTGTCCGAGTATATTGCCGCCGGCATTATCGGCTTGCCGGTCTTTTCCGGCGGCGGTTCCGGCATCGCCTGGCTGCTGGGACCTACCGGCGGATACATTTGGGGCTTTCTCGTTGCCGCTCCGCTTGTCGGGATACTGGCGCTTTGGCTGGGGCAGCGTTGGTCTATCATAGCGGCGCTGGCAGGAATCGCCGTCATCTATGCTCTCGGCTGGTACCATCTGTCGCAGTGGTACTTCTTGGTGAGAGACGAAGTGAGCCCGTGGATGCTTGCGTACCGCAATGGTGTGGAGCCGTTTGTCTTGATCGATATTGCCAAGGCGATCGTCGCCGTCGGTCTGGTATACGGCGGCACGCGTTTGGGTCTATCCTTGCCCGGTATGAAGAAGTGATTGGTAGTTCACGTAGGGAATCCTCAGTAGGATTCTCTCAAGCATTGGCTTGTGCTCGGGAGTACTTCGGCCGGACGATAGGCTGTGGCCTCGAAATGTCCGCCAAATAACGCATGTGCGCGCTTTCACACTTTCTTAACGCATAGCGGTGGTTATATAATTTATAGAAGTGCTGGATTCAGTTTCTTGATGGCAATGTGCGGCTGCGCTGTACATTCCGGGGTTCTATTGAAAGACGCAGGACGATAGTGGATTCGGTTGCCAGGGCGCCGATGGGCACGGGATGTGCCTTGGTCAGGCGAACAGCGGAACTACCCGCGTAAGCTAGGTGCAACCGATTGTTTCCGGTTCCGTTTCTTTCCATATGAAACTAGTGTAATTCGATGTCGCATGCGACGATTGCCGACCCCCGGCGCCGAGAGATGAGAACGAGAAGTGTAGCCACTCCCTCCGTGGCAAGAGCAATCTTGGCAGAAGTGCAGCCCACTAGTTTATTGATTTGCAGTGTCGTTTCGCACAGCCTAGAGGAGTAAGTAATGAGCGATACACTGGAGCAGGTGAAAGCGGTAGTAGCGGATAAACTCGGCGCGGAAATCGGCGAGATTTCGGAAGAGACCCGCTTCCAGGAAGACCTGGAAGCGGATTCCCTCGACCTGGTCGAGCTTATCATGGCGCTGGAAGACGAATACGGCATCCAGATTTCGGACGAACAGGCCCAGGAGATCCGCAGCATCAAAGACGCCGTCGCGTTCATCAATCAGCAGACCTCCGGCTAGCGCTCCGTACCGGGTAAATGGACCTCGCACTTGCCGGACACGTTGCCCTCGTCACCGGCGCCAGTCGCGGCATTGGCAAAGGCATCGCAGCGGCGCTCGCGCAAGAGGGCTGTAAGCTGGCCATCTGCGCCCGCGGCAGTGAGACTCTCGCAGAGACCGCTGCGGAGTTGCGCGATTGCGGCGCTGAGGTGCTCACCATTGCACGTGATGTTACGGAGCCGGATTCCGCGGCGCACGTTGTCGGCGCCACCATAGCGGCCTATGGTCAACTCAACGTACTCGTGAACAACGTGGGCGGCAACAACCGCACGCCGTTTCCGCAGCAGAGCGACGAGGAGTGGGAGGAAGTCATCGGCTTGAATCTGCTCTCAGGCGTACGAATGACCCGCGCTGCCATTCCCCATCTGGCGGCGGCAGGCGGTGGCTCCGTAATATTTGTATCGTCGATCTGGGGCCGCGAGCTAGGCGGCTCGGCAGTATACGTCAGCACGAAAGCGGCGGCGATTGGCCTTGCCGCTAGTCTTGCCCGCGAACTTGCGGCCCAAAGTATCAGGGTGAATAGTGTCGCGCCTGGCTCGATCCGTTTCCCCGGCGGTAGCTGGGACCGGCGCGTGCACGACGACCCGGACGGCATGGCCGACTTTGTCGAACGCGAAATTCCGGGCGGACGTTTTGGGACAACGGAAGAAGTCGGCAACGTGGTCGCTTTTCTCGCCTCGCCGCGGGCGAGTTGGGTGAACGGCACGTGCATCCCCGTCGACGGGTGCCAGTCCCGTTCGCTGATTTAGTCGGTCGGCGCGCGTCGGTATCAATTGCGGCGGTGGACGGACAGGCTGGCGCGCCAAAATATTGGAATTCGGCGGAAGAGATTCCCCCAAGCGATTGCGACGCGCAGGCGGATTCTTTACTGGCACTTGTAGCGCGGGGGCTTGTCCCCCGCCTCCAAAGTAAAGTGAAGCGCAAGACCCAGCGGTTGTCTCTCAATAGAGGGCAAGCGCAAAACTTGCCCTGCCACGCCGTTGGCCGCAGGTTACAAACCTGCGCTACTGGAATTGGTCCGCCTAAGAGGCCGGCCATGTCTTACACGAACATGAGCGCCCACATAAACTTGAATGGATTAGATCGTGCCGACTGCCCGAGATTTGGCTGAATTCACGAAACTTCGCGAGACCCTCGGCATACCTGAATCGGCTGTGTCTCTCCTCACGCAAGCACTCACCCATCGGTCGTATGCGCACGAGCACGGTCTCTCAAGCCTTGAGAGCAACGAACGTCTCGAGTTTCTCGGCGATGCCGTTATCGATGCCGTCACCGCCGGGTTTCTCTATCGACGCTTTCCCACCAGGACCGAGGGGGATTTATCGCGCTTGCGGGCGGCGCTCGTACGCAAAGAGCAGTTGAGCGTATTTGCGGAAGACGCCTGCCTCGGCCCCGTGCTCCGTCTTGGCAAGGGCGAGGAAGCCAATCGCGGCCGCGAACGTGACTCAATCTTGGCAGGCAGTTTCGAAGCAGTTGTCGGCGCACTCCTGCTCGTGACTTCATATGAGCACGTAACAGCTTTCTTGACCCCGCAACTCGAAGCGGCAATCGATCACATCCTGAGTACCGCGAGCGATCTCAATGCCAAGACGCAACTCCAGGAGCACCTGCAGGCAGAGTGCAACATTACGCCAACGTATCGCGTGCTAGAGGCCAGTGGCGCCGATCATGCGCGGCAATTCGTTGTCGGCGTCTACCAGGAGAAGACCTTGCTCGCCACCGGCGAAGGCTCCAGCACCCAGAAGGCCGAGCAAGTTGCCGCGGCACGAGCATTGGAGCAGATCGAAACTGAAGACCCGCTGCCCGCATATTACACCTCACCCACATAATTCCTATGTACCTTACACAGCTTGAAATTCACGGCTTCAAGACGTTTCCTACCAGGACCAGGCTGGCCTTCCCGCAGGGGATAACCGCCATTGTCGGCCCGAACGGCAGCGGCAAGAGCAACCTCGCAGACGCGATCCGCTGGGCGCTGGGCGAGCAGAGCATGCTGGCGTTGCGTGGGCGCAAGAGCGAAGACGTCGTCTTTGCGGGCACGCCCCGGCGTGCGCAGGGCAGCATGACCGAGGTCACGCTCACCTTCGATAACGAGGACGGCACGTTCCCCCTGGAACTCGCCGAAATCAGCATTTCCCGGCGGGCGTATCGCTCCGGTGAGAATGAATACCTCCTCAATGGCAATCGCGTGCGTCTGCGCGATATTCAGCAACTGCTCGCGGACGCCGGTATCGGGCAAGGCATGATGATCGGGCAGGGGCTGGTCGATCAAGTGCTGGCGCAGCGGCCGGAGGACCGCCGCATCCTGCTGGAGGAAGCCGCCGGTGTACGCTCCCTCTACATGCAGGAGCACGAGGCGGAAAACAAGATCCTCCGCGTGCACGACAACATGAACCGGGTGCGCGACATACTTCTCGAACTGGAGCCGCGCCTTGCCGTCCTGGAAACCCAAGCGAAGGAGGCCCAGAGAGCGGAGGTGCTCCAGCAGGAACTCGCCCAAGCGCTGCACGCCTGGTACGCGGCGCAACTGGCGCAGCTTGTCGCGGAAGAACAAGCGGCAACCCAAGACCTGAAGCGGATTCAGACGGTCCTCACCACGCTAGATACCCGGATCACGGGCCAGGACCGTGAACGCAAGCAATTGGAGCAGGCCATGCAGGAGCACCAGCAGGGCATGCACCGCTTGGAAGCGCGCGTCGGAGGCCTGCGCAGCCGCTTGAATGAGCTTGCCCGGCGGCAGGCAGTACAGCAGGAGCGGCAAACGCATCTACGCAGGAGCGCGGAGGAAGCCGAGTCCCGGGAAGCGGATCTGGTCGCCCGGCATGAGGCCGCAATTGCGCGACTGCCGGAGCAGGAAGCGGTCTTAGCCGAGGCAACTGAGGCGCTCACCGCACTTCAAGGTGAGTGGCATGCGGTGCGGGGTGGCATTGCGCGCAAAGAAGAAGCGCGTCAGGAGGCGGAGAGCGCCCTGCAGCAACTTCGGCAGGAGGGGGTTGCCGTTACCACCCGGCTCAGCAGCCTCACTGCTGCGATCAACGACGGGAAACGCCAACGCGAAGCGGTATTGACCCGCTCCGCCGAAGCGGCGGAACAACTGCAACACGTGCGCAAGCAGCAGCGCGACCGTGCCGCGTCCCTGGCAACGCTGCAGGAACAGGCGGACACACTTCAGGCCGAGGAAGCCGTCCGGCTTGCCGCGAAAGAGAAAGCCGAATCCGCGCTGGCGTTGGTGGAGCAGGAACTGCATCGACTTGAGAAGGAGCGACAACGTCCCCTCCGCCATCGCGCTGACTTGGAAGGCCGCACAGAAGCCTTACGCGCTATCCTGGCAGGAGCCGCGGCAGACGAAGAATCGAAGCCTGCGGCAATAGCGGCCAAGGTTGGCGTGACGCTGCTGCCGCCAATCGCAGCGACGGAACTGCCCGCAGACATCGCTACCGCTATCGAAGCCGCATTGCCGAGCGAGGCGTATTTCACCGAGAGTGTGCGAGATGCGGAGAAACTCGTCGAACACTTGGTGAGCGTGGCTGCCGCGAACGCAACCGTGCTGGCGGTTGAACTTCTGCAATCGGAAGCACGCTCAGTTCCCGATCATCCCGGCGTCATTGGGTGCGCCGCCGATCTTATAGCGCTACCTCCCGAGAGTGCTGCCCTAGAGCCGTTGCTTGAAGCGATTCTCGTGGTTGAGGACATTGCCGCCATTCCTACTTTCGCCGCCCGGCACCCCTGGCCTCTGATCGTGAGCGTAGACGGCGTGGTCTACAGTAACGGCGTCTACCGCTATGCGCAGGCGTCGGTGCAGCGCGGGCAGCAACAAGCGCAGTATCGCACGCTTTCCGCGCGCTTGGCAGAGGTGCGTCGTCAATGTGAAGAGTTGGAAGAGAAAGAGTCCGCGCTGCGTGCCCGGCAAGAACAACTGCGCGGAGAAGAACGCGCGGCGGCCAAGGCGCATGCGCAGCGTGCTGAAGAGGCGCGAACTGCCAACGCCGCGTTACAGCGGCACACCCACGAATACGATGAATTGGCGCGGCAGTGCGCGTGGTGGGAGCAGGTGGAGCGGGAGACGCGCGCGCAACAAGACGAGCTTGAAGATGGCATCGCGTCGCGAGAGCGCGAAGCGCCGTTGGCCGTCGCCGCCAAAGAGCGCCTAACGCGCGAGATTGGCGAAAATGAGCGCGTATGCGATGCGCAGCAGCAGGAAGTAGAGACTCAGCGTGCCACGGTGAATTCTCTGCAAACTCAGCTTGCCGTACAGCAGCAGCGGAAAGAGCATCTGACCCGCGCCATTGCCCAATTGCGTACGGAGCAACAGGGTCTCCTGCGCGAGCGCAGCACGCTCGCGGCCACGCGCTTGGAGCGAGAAGAGGCGCTCCGCGCGCTTCAGACGGAAGTGGCGTCAACCGCTGAGACATCCCAGCAGACTGCGGTCCAACTTGAAGAAGCCGATACACGGAGAAAGAAGCAGCGCGCCGCCCTGGAGCAACTAGGCGTGCGGCATGGCGCGCTTGTCCGGGCCAAGGCCGACTTGGAGAGTCAGCGGACCGCGCGCACGGTGGACTACAGTCGCGCCGAGCAAGTGCTGGCGGGCATACAACAGCGCCGCGAGGATACGGTGTTGCGTTGGCTGAGCGACGAACCGGACGCCGAGCCGGTACCCAAGCCTGCAGCCGAGCCCTTGGAAGAACTGCAAAACCGTGTCACGTCGCTGCGGAATCGGTTGCGGCGGATCGGTCCCGTCAACCCGCTTGCCGTGGAGGAATTCTCTCTGCTGGCAGAGCGTGCGACGTTTCTCCGCGAGCAGATTGCCGATCTGGAAGCCGCCGAGGAAGACCTGGACGAGGTAAAACGACAACTCCGCCGCACTATTCGCCAGGACTTTACGGCGACATTCCAGCGCGTCGCGGAGGAATTCCGCGCAATGGTGAAAGTGCTGTTCGACGGCGGTGACGCCGACTTGAGGCTGACCGATCCCCAAAACCCGGACCAGACCGGTATCGAGATTACAGTGCGGCTTCCGGGTAAGCGGCGGCAGGCACTCTCTCTCCTTTCCGGCGGTGAACGGGCGCTGGTGGCTTTGGCGTTGCTGTTTGCTTTGCTCAGTGCCCGGGCCACGCCGCTCTGTCTGCTCGACGAAGCGGACGCGATGTTGGATGAAACGAACATCGGCCGCTTCTGCCGCTTGCTCCGCGAGTACGGGCGGGAGACTCAGTTCTTGGTCATTACCCACAATCGTGGCACTATGGAGATGGCGGATGCGCTCTTCGGTGTGAGCATGTCGGAGGAAGGCGTATCGCAGGTGCTGTCACTCCACCTGGAAGAGTTGCGCGACCAGATGCTCTCGCCCGTGGGTTGAGCGGCGGAGCTCCCCGCAGAGTCTCTTCCGTACATGCGAGGTGGCATTTGTACGTCCCCGTATCGTGTCGATACGCTGTATCGTGTCGATAAATTTGTATCGAGGACGGTGCAAGCTCTGAGGCTGCCTGTCCTAAGCTTGCCGAAGTGCTCAGCACAGGCTTGTTGCAGGATCGATAGATGGGCGGCCTGGCGCAGGTGCTGGCACGTTACAGAGATTAGTCTTCTTAGTTTGAGCGGAATTGAGAATAAACAGCGGAAGCGGCATCGCGCCAAGGCATAGCGAGGAGTGTGAGATTGCTTGGATCGGGGGGATCGAGAAGACCTGAGAGGCCGGACAGGCGGTCGCCGGAACCGGCATCCCGCTGGGGTATCCCTCTCATATTCATCGCGGCGATCATCGCGCTGTGGCTTGGATTCCGCCTGGTGCCGGACCTGGGAGCGCTGCTTGACGATGTTCCCATTCTTTCGCCTTCCGCCACCAGCGAGCCCAGGGCACCCATACGCCCGACACCCAATACCGTGCCTACGCCGTCGCGAGGCCAAATCGCGCAGCCTTCTCCCACACCGCGCACTGCCGTGCCGAATCTCATCCAGCTTTCTGAGGAGCGGGCGGTTGCCTTGCTGGAGCAGTACGGGTTAGCCGCCGAGACAGAGGAGGTATTCGACGAAACTGTCGCCCCCGGTCGTGTTGTGAGCCAATCCCCGGCGGCCAATGCCGAGGTAGATGAAGGCTTCATCGTTACGGTCAGGATCAGCAAGGGACCCGAGAATCCGACAATGCCGGAAGTGGTGGGCATTACGGTAGAGAATGCTCGCGAGCAACTGCAACTGCTGGGTGTGACGGTCGAGGAAATAGAGCAGGGCGACTTTACCGTCCCGGCGGGTATGGTGCTGGCTCAAGAGCCCACGAGTGGCACGCAAGTAGAGCCGGGCAGTATCGTGCGTCTCATTGTGAGCAAAGGGGCTGACCGTGTACCCGTACCGGATGTGCGCGACAAACTATACGCCATTGCGCTGGAAGACCTCAGTGCGAGCGGTTTTCGCGGTAAGCTCGCCATCACCCTTACCAACGACTCAGGGGAATGCGGCACGGTGGCCAGCCAGAATCCATTACCCGGCATTCCAGCCGAACAGAATGCCGAAGTTGCCCTCAACATTCGCGGCGTCCCCGGCTGCACGCCACCGTAGCACACACTTCGTTGCGGGTTATCTCCATTTGGTGGCTCTACTCTGCGCCTCCGTTCGTACTGAGCGCCTCCGTTCGTACTGAGCTTGTCGAAGTATAAACGGACGAGAATCGGCAGCAATCCTGTTCCCAAACAACCGGGGGAATAGGATTACTTGGGTCAGTGCGGCCGCAGATTAGACACGAAGCGTTCCTCGCCCAGGATGCCTTTGGGACGGAAGAGCAGCATCAGCACGAGCAGCGTTTCCATGAGGAGAAAGCGGAAGTGCGGGGCGCGGGCGTTCAAGGCGGGCGGTACGAGCGCGTCGGTAGCAAACTGCGTTCCCGCCCAGATGGCCCAGAAGACGAAAGCGCCGAGGATGACGCCTTTCGTGTTGCCGCTGCCTCCCAGTATGAGCATTACCCAAACGATGAACGTGCCGAAGACCGGCTCAAACACGCTGGGACTGATGGTGCCGGCGTTGTGGGCGTAAAGCGCGCCGCCCACGCCCATTACCATCGCGCCGAGCACCAAGGCTTGCAGCTTGAAGCCGAACACGTTCTTTCCATAGGCGGCAGCCACCACCTCATCTTCCCGGATTGCCCGCAGCACGCGCCCCCACGGTGAGCGGATCATCCGCTCCAGCAGTATGGCGACGAACGCGACCACGAGCACAACGATGCCGAGATAGATGTAGTTGTAGTACGCGGACGGCACCAGGTCGTAGAGCGGTCGCGGGATGCCCACCAGTCCTTTCGAACCATTGGCCAACCACTGCTCGTTGTTGAATACCAGCCGAATGCTCTCGGCGATGCCGATGGTAGCAATTGCCAGGTAGTCCTCACGGAGCCGGAGCGTGGGTATCCCTATGAGCACAGCCACGATGCCGCAGACGACGGCCGCGGCAATGACTCCCACGAGAAACGGCTGGTTGAGGCCGAGCGCCTGCTGGGTGTAGCGGGCAAGTTCACCTGTGGGCAGCGGCTTTGTGACCAACGCCGCCGTGTAGGCGCCAATGGCAAAGAACCCGGCGACACCGAAATTGATGAGGCCGGTGTCGCCGAAGTGCACGTTCAGGCCGAGCGTGAACAGCGCGTAGATGCCGGCGACGATGAGGAAGCCGACCAGATAATTCAGAATGCCGGAACTCAGGATTGCCTCGAGAGTCATGCTAGTGTTTGCGCTCCTCGTGCATCGTGACCAAAGTTACCCTCCCCAATGCTGCCGCAGTAACCGCTGCAACGAACGACGCGGGGCACATCGCGCGCAGCCGCTCCTCCGGTAGCGCAGGTTTGTAACCTGCGTCCTGTCTGCCCTGCTCCCACCCAATACCGAGATTTCGCAGCCGCCTCGCGCAGCCTATCGGACGTGAAACCCCGGACCACCACGTAAACCGACACTCCCCGCAACGAAACTCATGTGCTTTGCAGCGACATCATCACGGCCACCACTCTCACTTCCATCGCGAACAACGCAGGTTGCAAACCTGCGCTACCCGCCAACTACGCTTAAAACCCCCGTTCCTCGCTACCGAATAACCCCCGCGGGCGAACAAGCAGCACCAATATCAGAATCACAAACGCCACGGCGGGCTTATACGTGGGCAAGATGAACGCCGTCGACACCTGCTGCACGATCCCTATTACCATACCGCCGACCAACGCGCCGTACGGGTTGCCGATGCCGCCGAGAATGGCTGCGGCAAAGAGCGGCAGCAGCAAATTCCATCCCATCTCCGGGCGCAATTGCGAGTCGATGCCGAGCAGTATGCCCGCGGTCGCCGCCATAGCCGCCCCGATAGCCCAGGTCCAGACCATCATGTGCTCGGTATTGATGCCGCTGATGCGTGCCAAATCCGGGTTATCCGCCGTGGCGCGGAGCGCCTGGCCGATCTTCGAGCGCTGCAAGAAGAGATACAGACCCGCAACCATGGCGAGGCAGGCAAACAGAATGAAAACTTGATCGGGCTTTACGCGGACTTCGAATGGCAGTTGCATGGCCGGCCGCAAGGCTTGCGTAAAGAAGTGAAACTCCGGCCCCCAGATGATGAAGAGCAAGGCGCGTACGGCAAAGGCGACCGCTAAGGAACCGATAACGAACATCACCGTAGCGTAGCGCCGCCGCCGCATGGGACGAAAAACCAGCCGATCGACAATCACGGCAACAACCGCTGTAACGAGCATTGCGATCGGAAGTGCAAGCAGCATTGGCAAGCCGAACGAGAGCGGCCCAAATGTGACATTCGGCACACCCAGCATCGCGAAGACCGTGTTCACGAGGAAGAACGCCACGTACGCGCCCACGGCCATCAAGTCGCCGTGGGCGAAGTTGGCAAAGCGCACGATGCCATACACCAAAGTAAGGCTCACCGCGCCCAGGGAGAGTATGCTGCCGAGAATGATGCCGTCCACGACCAGCGCAATCATGCCGCTCCACCTCGGAGACCCTTGCGGTACTCTTTCTCCCTTGCCTGCGACCTCCGCAACGTGCCGCGAAGAATGGGCGGACGTTCAGTCTGCTGCATTCCCCCGGACGAAAGGCGGCAAGATCCTCCCTCTCTCTGAATACTTCCGGGACGGAAGAAGACTCTCCCACTCTGGAGACAGCCAGGACCGAATGACCCCCTCACTCTCGGGAGAGGGCCGGGCCCAAATGACTCCCTCTCCCTGGGGAGAGGGCCGGGGTGAGGGGAAATACTCGCCATCCAACCCACATCCACCGGCCCAGCAGAGCAATACAGACCTCTCTTTGCTGGAGAAGGGTTGGGATGGGAGTACGTAAGGTCTGAGAACAAGCTGCCGCGCGCAACCTTATGCCGTTGAAACCCGGCTCTCACCTGAATGACTGAGCTAATCAAATGTCTCCTCCCAGATAGAGCCGCGCAACTTCCTCGTTCGCCAGCAGCGCGCTGCTGGCGTCGGTGAAGCGGTTCTCTCCGCTCGCCAGCACGTAACCGCGCTGCGTATGTTCCAGCGCCATGCGCGCGTTCTGTTCCACCATAAGCACCGCAATGCCCTGTGCGTTGACGTGCGCTATCTGTGCGAACACCGTCTCTACAAATACCGGCGCGAGGCCCGCCGTGGGTTCGTCGAGCAGCAGCAGCCGTGGATCGAGCATCAGCGCGCGGGCCATCGCCACCATTTGCCGCTGGCCGCCGCTCAGCGACGAGACTTTGGCCTGGCGGCGTTCCTTGAGATCAGGAAAGAGCTCATAGACCATCTCCGTTTGTTTCGCGTAGCCGTCGGAGCGTAGGAACGCGCCCATTGCCAGGTTTTCCTGCACCGTGAGGCTCAAGAACGTGTTGTCTGCCTGCGGCACGTAGCTCAAGCCCAGGCAGACGATCTCGTGGGGCGGCATGCCGGTGATGTCGGTATCGTTGAACGAAATCTTCCCTTTGGTAGGCTCCAGCAGGCCGAAGATTGTCTTCATAAGCGTGGACTTGCCGCAGCCGTTGGGACCAATGATGGTCACCAATTCGCCGGCGCCGACGGCAAGAGAGACACCATGCAGGATTTCTATTTCGCCGTAGCCGGAGACGATGCCGGTGGCCTCGAGTAAATTCACCGGTTTTGGCCTCCCAAGTACGCCGCAAGTACCTGCTCGTTCTTCTGGACTTCAGCCGGTGTGCCTTCCGCAAGTTTCTCGCCGTTGCTCATCACGATCACGGGGTTGCAGAGGCCCATCACTACGGCCATGTTGTGCTCAATGAGCAGCACGGTGATGCCCCGCTCGGCGACGAGCCGCTCGATCTGTTCCATAAGGCTGCGCAAAAGCGTCGGGTTTACGCCGGCCCCCGGCTCATCCAGCATGATGAGTTGCGGATCGGTCATCATCGCCCGGGCGAGCTCCAGCAGTTTCTTCTGGCCCGTGGAGAGATTGGCGGCATATTCGTTGCGCTGATGCGCCAGGTTCACGAATTCTAGAACGCTCAGCGCCTTGTCGTAGGCTTCCTGCTCCTGCTGCCGCACCCGCCACGGCATGAGCCACGCGGCCCCCAGCCACTCACCCGTTTGGCCGGAAGGCACCAGCATGAGGTTTTCCAGCACCGTCATCTGCTTGAGTTCTTTGGGCACTTGAAAGGTGCGGCAGAGGCCGTGGCGGAAGACCCGGTGCGGCGGTAGGCCGTCGATGCGCTTACCCTGAAATACGATGCTGCCGGCGTCCGGGGCGTAGAAGCCGGAGATGAGGTTGAACAGCGTCGTCTTGCCGGCCCCGTTCGGCCCAATCAGACCCGTTATCGTGCCCTGCCGCACCTGCAGTGAGCAGTTGCGCACCGCCTGCAAGCCGCCAAACGACTTGGTAACGTGGTCAACCTCTAACAGGGCGTCCGCAGAATCCGTAGACACGGCTTACTCCGCTCGTTCATTCGATCAATCTTCCCTATCGTAAGGGATACGTGTGCTGCCTGCTAGCGGAGCGGCGCGAGGCGAGACCCTGGAAGTAGATTTCAACGGGGACGGTGACCGCCATTAAATCGTGCGACAGACCTTTCGAGCTGGTTAAAGGTGATTCAAGACGTGAGAGGAACGTCTACGCGTTGCCAGTCTGCCGCAGTCGGATTGAATCCTTGTGCAGGCGGCTTGCTTCCCAGCCGAGGATGGCTTGCTTCTTGGCAGTGCCCCAGCGATAGCGGTGGGCTGTGCCCACTTTCGTGATGACTCGGTGGCAGGGAATGAGGTACGCGATGGGATTCTGCGCGATTGCGCCACCTACTGCGCGGGCCGCAGTAGGAGCAGACAAATGTGCTGCTACAGTCTGGTAGCTTGCCATGGCGCCAAAGGGGAGGGTAAGCAATGCCTGCCAAACCTGGATTTGGAAGTTCGTTCCCCTGACCAAGAGATGAAAGCGAGGCGCCTCTCGCCAGTCTGTGGGACTGAAGGCGCGCCGGACGATAGGCTCGGTTACAGCAGAACGGTGCGCGAATTGCGCGTGCGGCCACTCCTCTCTTAGCTGCGTGACGCTTTGCCCTCTGTTCTCCGGCGCAACGAACCGCAGCGCGCAGATACCGCGCGCCGTGGTGGCGAGCAGGCACTCCCCAAAGGGTGTAGGGTGAATTCCGTAGTCGATCTCCAGGCCGGTCCCATGGCGCTTGTATTCGCCGGGTGTCATGGCCTCGAACGTGACGAAGAGGTCGTGAAGACGGCTGGGACTGGAGAGACCGGCGTCAAGCGTCGTCTCGAAGATACTTTGGCTTGCGGCTAACTGCTCTTTGGCGTATTCGACGGTGAGGTAATGCAAGAATTGGGTCGGCGTCACCCCGGCCCAACGCTTGAAGAGCCGCTGAAAATGATACTTGCTGAGGTGCACACTGGCAGCGACTTCGTTGAGGCGAGGCCGGTTGCGGAAGTTGTGCGCCAAGAATTCAATAGCGTGTTCGATGCGGCGATAATCGTCACATTGTTCCATGCGGCATTCCCTTTCTTCATTAAGGTTACTGTACCCCCGCAGCGTGTTGAGTAACCACCCGAATCTTGCTATCGTACTTGGCAAGGAAATTGGACGAGAGGGGTTCCATGAATCTGCTTTTCATCACCGCAGACCAGCAGCGTTGGGATAGCCTGCCGTGCTACGGTCTGGACTTCATGCAGACGCCTAATCTCGACCGGCTGGCGCGGGAAGGGATGGTGTTCGAGCGCTGCTACGTGCCCGCGCCGCTCTGCGTGCCGACGCGCGCGGCGTTGCTGTGCGGCCAGTGGCCGTCCGCCACCGGCGTGCTCGGTAATTCACACTGGCTCGACGAGGGCAAGCTCCCCGTCTGGCCCCAGGAACTCACCGACGCCGGGTACAACACCGCCGCCGTCGGCAAGATGCACTTCTTTCCCTGGGACGCCCGCAACGGTTTTCAAGAGCGCATTAGCGCGGAGGACAAGCGGCATACGTACCTGCCCGACGACCACAGCAAGTTCCTGCGCGCCCACGGCCACCAGCGCGCGCATCCTACCCAGAATCCCGGCTATTTCGACACACTGAACGCCTCGGTAACGCCGCTGCCGAAGCGCTTTCACGTGGATGGCTTCATCGGCGATCAGGCGGCAGAGTGGCTGGCGGAGAACGGCAAGGAACCTTTTGCGGCATGGGTGAGCTTTGCCGGGCCACATGACCCTTACGACCCGCCGGAGGAAATGGCGGACATGTATTACGACGCGCCGATTCCCCGGCCTGTCGGTTCGCGGGCGGAGCTTGTGAACAAGCCCCGCGCCCAACAGATGGCCGGCAAGGAAAACCTTAAGAACTCCATGTACCGCATGAGCCCTTCGGAGGCAACGCCGGAGCAGCATCGCATGTGGCGCGCTCACTACTACGCCAACATTTCGCTCATCGACGAGGAGGTCGGCAAAATGCTGGCTGCGCTGGAAGCCAACGGCGCGTTGGACAAGACCCTCATCATCTACACCGCCGACCACGGTGACGCCCTGGGCGACCACGGCCTGCCGTACAAAGGCTTCTACTACGAGTCCATGGCCCACGTGCCGCTCATTATCCGGGGACCTGGGGTGGCTGGTGGGTCGCGCTGCCCGGCGCTGGTGAGTTCTCTTGACTACGTGCCGCACTTCTACACCACCTGCGGCCTGGAACCGCCGGACACGCTGCAAGGCACAAGCCTTGGGCCATTGCTGACAGATCCCGCGCTTCCCCATCGCGGCAGTGTCTTCAGCGAGAACATGGGCAGCCAGATGGTACGGGACGCCCGCTACAAGTACGCCCACTACGCCACCGGCGAAAGCGAACTCTACGATCTGGAATCCGACCCCGATGAAATTGAGAATCTAGCGGACAGCCGCGCACACGCGGAGGTCATATCCCATATGCGCGGCCTGCTCGTCGCACATAACCTCCAAAACCACGCCTACCAATGCGCCGCCGTCTCCCGCCCTCAAGAACCCTTCCGCGTAAAGCTGGAAGAGGCATATACGGCGGAAGATGCATATAAGGCAGCACGATAGGTCCGAAGGCGAAAAGTAGCAGCCACCAAAGGACCGTCACCACAAGAGCTAGGTCTCAAGCCCGAAGACCCATCTCCTGGTTTTGTTGTGTCAGGTCAATCTAGAATCGCCATCCTTCTCTCTTCATCATTCCATCGAGATTGGTGCAGTCGATTCTGTAGAAGTCACAAACGTCGGGAATTCTCACCGCATTGTTCTTTCTTGTTTCTTCGGTAACAAGGCAGGCTCTTCTTGAATGCGCCAAAGCAACTAAGAACGGATCTGCGGCGGGCCCAGCTCGCAGTAATTGGCTCGGCTTTAGCAGCGAACGAAATCGCTCTATAGAAAAAACACTCCGTAAGAACTCGGTTTCTTCTGCCGTCGGTGACAAGAAGATTGAAGAGTTCTCCTTTATCCAAGCAACTAGTGATGGCCTTGCGATATGGTTATCAATTTCCTTCCGAACTTCCCTTACAGTGATGACCCGGTCACTGGCTACGAGGTGGTCGAAGTTTTCCCAGAAGGATGGAAAGAGGTCTGGATTAAAGTGGCCGAGCACTATAAAGCTACTGGAGTCTAACACGTAGGTCATCGGGAAGAGATACTCCCGAGGACTTGCTTTTCAAGGTCCGGTATGCTCTTGGGCTTCACATTCAAGTAACCGGCTAGTTCATCAAAACTCACATGACCCGAATGGAATCTGCTAAACGCAAGGGTAAGGAATTTCCTGCCCAGATATGTCACTTGATTGTTGTAATAGTTACCCCCTCCCTTTTGCTCCCGCCGATTCACCTCGAATCTCTCGTTCCATTCGGCGACTCTGCCATGGTAATAGCTCTCATCAATTGTCCCTTTGTCCAAGAGCCTTCTCAACACTACTTCCCGGCTGACTTTGTAGTGCTCAGACAACCTTTCTGCAGTTTCCTCTGGAGTCTCATCTTCCTTAAGTCTACTGTTGAAGTCAGTAGACGGAATCAGAAACTCACTTGCAAACCTGTTACAGAATACCTCTATGTCTTGGGCTTCTCCTGAGAGTTGAGCGACATAACGGTCATTCAACTTCGTCACACCTGACGTCTGTAGGAGTACGTGTGCTAATTCGTGAAATAGGCTAAAGATTTGGCGATACTTGGCTGCGCTGTTGTTTAGGTAGATTATCGGGAATTCGTCATCCTGCAAGCAGAAACCTGAGACATCACTTTGCTTGAAAGATCTCTTGAAAACGTATATGCCACTGTCTTCCACGGCCTCACGCCATTCATGCAGTGCTTTGTCCGCGCTTCTCCACTTCTCTTGCTGGTAGAGTGGTATTTCTAGGTACCTTCTCACAAATTTAGCAATTGAGGGTATGTCATCACTAGGATCAACGTGAACATCTTTTAGGAGCTGTTTTTCGCTTGTGTTCTGCCCGCCAGAGAGTTCCCGCAGAGCCATCTGCATGGCTTGAGCCTCCCGCAAGGCATGTTTTGTATCAGGGATCAGATTGGCAATTTCAAACTCAGGAAGGGTTCGAAATGACTCTGTGGCATCTGGTTCCAGCGGAGGTTCTGGGAAAAAGAACACGGCGACCGGTCGCCTGTATAGATTGTACGCGAGCTTCTCAAGCTGGACATATGTTGGACTAGCTTCGCCGGTTTCCCATTGAATAACTGCTGCCTCCTCTTTTTTCAGGAATCTAGCAACTTCCTGTAAAGAGAAGCCAGAACTCTCTCTAGCCCAACGCAGCACGTCAGGATTGACACCTGATACATAGTCTGTCATTGTGCCATTCCCATTTTCCAGACTTGGGTCTCATGGCCTATCCAGTACGGCCTGGAGGGGGGCCTGACATGTAGGGATTCTGCTCTCGCCACGAGTCTGTTTCCCTAAGCTCGTTTCCCGCTTGGCATGCGCAACCTGGTGACTCTAGTTTTGCACGCTACAATCGTTATTCTTGCACAAGGACATTTGCTGTGCCACTGGAAATTGGTTCAGGAAGTTACTGAATAGATGAGAGGTAGGGGCCGGCTCTCGCCGTGGCAATTGGAGACTTCATAGCCCCCCAGCTCCGCTAGCGTGCAATCGGCTTGCGCTTGCTCTTCCGGTCACTGATAGCTCGGACGTATCTGATGCCTTTACGGATGGCATGTATTTGTTCGCTCCCAAACTCGGGTGGTTGGGATGAGCTATGTGTTGTGGCAACCCGGGTGGTTGGGGACCTCCGCTCTCAGCGGCAATGGGTCGCCCTTCGTGACACGGGTGAAGAACTCAGCGTCGCCTGTACTCACGTCACACCAGTAGAAGCCGTTTGCCGTAAAGGTCGCGAGGTCGGGGATCCATCGCCACCCACCAGTCGGGGTGAACACATAGACTCTGTCGTCCCCAAAGGCCTGAACCAACTGGTAGGGCACGGGATTCTTGTCATCCAACGGGATGAGGGCCAGGACACCTTCAGGCACGGTGTAGCTCTCGATGAGCAAAGCCCAGGGAATGTATCTGACTTCAGGGTCGTCAGGCGCTAACCAACGCCGGACTATGTCGCCGTCAGAACCATCGATGCGATATGTCTGACCGCCGCGGCCGTCGCCGGAGTCAGCCTGACGCAGGTATCCACCCGAGCGAATCGTGAGCTCCTCGCCGGTGTCTTTGCGCACAATGTGAACAACAGCGCCGGGGCCAAAGGTGGCCGTAGCGAACGAGTTGCTCCTCGTAACCGGCTCCTCCACCGCGTCGCCCATGGAGAGCGTGTCAGAAACTATACAGGCCGACAACGTCATCAGCGAAGCGCCAAGCAACACCAGGGCCAGTAAGACACCCGGCACACGAGACAGAAGTCTCACCGTTCAATTCCTTTCACCAGTACCTCTGCTTGTGCAAAGCAATAGTTGACACCGCGAATGAAAACCCAATTCCGGGCAACTCCGGCGGGCGCATGCAGGCACTCCCTACCTGCTGGCGAGCCCGCACTGAGGGGAAATCGTGGGCGTACGTCACACTCCGCAGGGAGTAGACGAGAGTGACCACTGCAGATTCGACCGCTTGACGCCAATTGCACGCTATATTGAAACGCAACACAACCGACTGACTTTGCGCTGCGCCCGCGGCGTCCCAACCATACGTGGGCGGACGCTTGTCAGCTTGTCTTGTAGTATAACAGGGCAGCAATCACACAAGCGTCTGATCTCCCCGGCTCGGCGCGCTCCAGAAGGTGTTCGCTGCTACTATAATGATGCGTAGTCATCAGGGCTCGTACTGAAATACATGAGTGCAGGCCGTCGCTTGGCGGGAGAGCAACCCAAAGGGAGATTTCAAACATGGCAGACATTCGGGTCGGATACCATACAATCACTTGGGGCATGGATGGCTTCGAACTGGCGTTGGACGAGATTGCCGGGCTGGGTTTCAAGGGCTTTGAGACCTTCGCGGCGGTGGTGGACACGTACGGCAGTAGGGTCAGCGAGTTTCAAGACCTCATAGCGCAACGGGGTCTAGAGCTTGTCACCGTCTATGGCGGCGGCCCTATGAATGAATCCCACCGCATGGACGAAATGGTTGCCCGCAACGTGGGCTTTGCCAAATTCCTGGCGGCTCATGGGGCTGACCGGCTGGTCTTGGGCGGCGGTTCGCGCGCGCCGGGCGGCCCATCCGACGAAGAGCTGCTCAACCAGGCCCACTGCATGGACGAGATCGGCCGCCGCTGCCTGGACTACGGCGTGCTGGCCTGCTACCACCCGCACTACGCCACCACAGTGGAAACGGAGGAAGAGATCGACATCATGATGGACTACACCGACCCGCGCTACGTCTTCCTCTGCCCGGACACCGCGCACCTGCGCAAAGGCGGCGGCGATGAGGTGTCAGTAGTGCGGGCCTATGCCGACCGCGTGAAGTACGTGCACCTGAAGGATTGGGATCCACAGGCATTTGCCGATTCGCAGACCGAGCCGGCCCAGGGCGCCGATGCGGCAACCGCTATCTTGCCCGACTTCGTGGAACTCGGCACCGGCGTGGTGCACGTGAAAGATTGCGTCCAGGAGCTTCAGGAGAGCGGTTACGCCGGCTGGCTCATGATCGAGCTCGACCGCTCTCGCTCCACACCCAAGGACAGCGCCGCGACGAATAAAGCCTTCGTCGAACAGGAGTTGAACCTGCCGGTGGGGTAGCAAGAGAAAGTGCTGGTGGCGAACAGTCACCGATCATTCAACGCTCTTCAGTAGCGCGGGGGCTTGTCCCCCGCTCTTTGCCCGCAGTAGAGTGAGAGTATACTTGAGAGGCGCGGAATTCTGCCTCTCGATCTCTGCTTCATTACGGCCCGGGTGCCCAACTAGCCCCATCATGAACGAGATATCTAGAGTAGCGCGGGGGCTTGTCCCCCGCTGTTTGCCTGAAGTAAGGCAAGACCTCCCGAAGCCTTGTCAAGATTTGAGGCGGTCCAGCCGTAGCGCGGGGGCTCGTCCCCCGCTTCTTGTCTGAGAAAAGGTAAGACCTCCCAAGGCCTTGTCGTGATTGAATGCGGTCTCGCCGCAGCGCGGGGGCTTGTCCCCCGCACACCCGTGGTAGTAAGGAACATGGTTTCCGATACTCGCTCCAATAATCGCTTTCACAAACGTATTCGCCTGGAGCGATAGCTCTATGCCCAACCTGGCACGATCTGCTCCGTGACTATTGGCGCACGAGAGCGACACTCAATCTTCGCAGATCCAAAGATCGCGGGACCTGCGTGCGACGTGCTTCACAGGCATGCGCACAAGACCGGAGTGCCAGTCTACGTGTACTGCCTGATGCCGGATCATGCGCACCTCGTCCTCGGACCTTCTCAAAACTGCGATATTATAGCCTTTGTTGGTCAGTTCAAGAACCTTGCACAGCGGCAAGTTTGGAAACTCGGTGTGACCGGTCGAATCTGGCAGGTAAGTTTCTGGGACCGGTTCGTGCGCGAGGAAGAGAACCTGGACGAGGTAGTAAGGTACGTGCTCCATAATCCAGTGCGCAAGGGCCTCGCGGCCGAGTGGCGAGACTATGAATTCTCCGGCTCGCTGGTATACGATTTGAGCGGATGGCTCTGAAGCCTCTTGTTCGCACGAAGAGGCGGGGGACAAGCCCCCGCGCTACGAAGATGCAGACGACACCTCGCATTGAGGCCGTCGAAGAATGTGTGGCTTTAGTCGAAAACCAGCTTCAAAACCTGATCCAGTTGGTGCGAAGAGGCGGGGGACAAGCCCCCGCGCTACGGAAGAGAGAAGGCGTTCGATGACCCACTGCAAAAGGGAGCGGTGAAAGGACTGCTGATTGCCCGACAACCGCGTCACCTGTCTAGATGCCGCATCCATTCTCGCGAGTGTAGTCTCCCTGGCGAAGAGGCGGGGGACAAGCCCCCGCGCTACGAAGATGCGGACGACACCTCGCGTTGACGCTGTCGAAGAATGTGTGGCTTTTATCGAAAACCAGCTTCAGAACCTGACCCAGTTGGTGCGAAGAGGCGGGGGACAAGCCCCCGCGCTACTGAAGATGGACGTCACCGATTCAAGAGTCGCCGACAGATAGATGAATTCGGTGAGTGTGGCGGCCGTGTTTGCAGAGTCTTACTGGCGCGATCACAATCTGTGTTGTGGTCGGCAAACCCAATGACACCATGAAGGAACCTGCATTATGAAACGTGTTGGCATCATCGGCTGCGGCCAAATTGCCGCCAGAGGGCACCAAAGCGCCTATACAGCACTGGCGGACCGTCTCAGCGTCGTCGCGGTGGCGGACCCGGCCGTGGAGCGGCGCGACCTGCTGGGCGAGCAATTCCAAATTCCAGCCGAAGCGCGCTACGACGACTATCATGAATTACTCGGCCGTGACGATCTGGATTTCGTGGACATTTGCCTGCCCCACCACCTGCACCACCCGGCCACGCTGGCCGCGGCTGAGGCGGGACACAACATCCTGTTGGAGAAGCCCATCGCCGCCCGCGAGGACGAGGCCCTGGAGATGATCGCCGCCGTGGAAGAGGCCGGCATCGTCTTCTCGCTCATCCACAACTATTCGCGCCAGAGTGTACCCGCCCGCGTCGTGGAGTTGGTGCACGCAGGCGCCATCGGCACGCCCTACCTGGTGCGGTACGAGGGTTTCGGCGACTATCACTACCTGGGCACAGCGGCGTATGACCCCAGCTGGCGGGCCGATGCCGGTCGCGGCGGGGGCGGCGCCTTGCTCGACAACGGCTATCACAGCATCTATCTGGCGCGGTACGTGCTGCAGTCCGAGGTCAAAGAGGTGTTTGGCGTGGTGGGCACCTTTGCCCGCGATTTCTCAGTGGAAGACACCGCCCTGGCACTACTGCGTCACGAAAGCGGCGCCATCACCTCCATCCAGAACGGCTGGGGCGCGGACCGAAGCATGCCGGCCCGCGAAGTGCAGGGATCAGAGGGGTCGATCCTGCTCAGGGGCAATGCGGAGCACCCCATCGAGCTTTGGAAGGGCGACCACTGCGAGTATCCCAAGCCTTTACAATCAGGCGCCGACGGGTTTACCTCCATACTTACAGAGTTCTGCGATGCCCTGGACGGCAAAGGCCCCGTGCCGACCACCGCTGCGGATGGCCTGATGAACCTGCGCATCATTCTGGCCGCCTACGAGGCCAGCCGCACTGGCAGCGTTGTAAAGCTCTAGTCTTTGCATTCTGCGCAGTCTTCGCATATTGCGCAATCTTCGCATATTGCGCAATCCCCGCGCGAAGGTGTGCGAGCACTTTGTTGCGTAAACCTTCGCGGAGCGCCGCCAGGTAAGTTGCACTGTCCGACGGTGTGTGGTATATCCCTTAACTTAAGAGGCTTGCAATACTCTTCTAACATTTCAAGTTACAATGTCTGAAATCAGGATAAATGGACGGTAGTGGTTAAAGATCTCGAAGGGTGGTCTATGGCTGCGGTAGAGTCGGAAAAGCAGGAGCCACCGAGCGATGCGCAGTTGCGGCGGGAGGTGCAGGCCATGGTCGCCGCGCATCAAGAGCTGGGCGAGCGCTTCGGCACCGAGTTGGCAGACTCGTTTGTCGAGCGTTTGCACGCTACCATCGACCAGCGCATCGAGGCCCGTATCAAGAACCGCAAGGGCAGCGCCTCTCCCTTGGTCCTGCCGGTCTTGTCACTCTTTGCCGGACTCCCGGCCATGGCCATCGCCGGTGCTGCAATGGGTGGATTTGCCTCGCCGCTTGTCATCCTTTCTCCCTGGATCGCCATTATCATTCTCAACGTTATCTGGGCCGTTGGCAGACGAGACTAGGGCTTGACACTGCCGGACACATCGGTGCGCCGGCACGACGGCAGGGCAACTAATATAGCGAGTACTCGTTCACGCCGACAGAAATTCAGGGCTTACCGCGATTGGCAATTGGCGGGATGCCTGCCAAAACGAAAACGATTAGTCCAGGCCAGAGGGAAGCAGACCATGAGCAAGAGCGGGAAAGACAAGGACAAGAAAGAACGCAAAGAGGCTAAGAGCACCCGCGAGGAGTTGGACGCCATCCTTTCCGCGCGGCAAGAACTCGGCACCGAGTACAACGAAGAACTCGCGGACATGCTGATGGAGCGGCTGGACGACGTGATCGACCGCCGCGTGGAAGCGCGTCTGGATAAATCCCCTAAGAGTTCTCTTTCGCCTGCCGTGCCGATTACGACTTTAGCTCTTGCAATTCCCTTGACCGCGATTGCGGCCGCTATGCTAGGCATTAGGGGCGTTCTCATCGTCTGGGCCGCGTTGATCATTGTCAATGTTCTGTATTCGGGTAAGAAGCTTGGCGATATCTTCTAGCGGGTTCGGAGCAAACGCAGCATTCCCCTAGCTACTTCCGTGTCACGTCTGTAAGTTGGGCAGTTGGAAAATTAGACAAAGAGAGTGCCTTGGCGAGCACTTTGGCAGCGAACAAATGGGACAGAGAGCATGAGCAGCAGTGCAGGGCACAACAAAGATGAGCGCGTAAAAGCGGATGGCACCCGGGAGGAACTGGACGCTATCCTCTCGGCGCGGCAGGAACTCGGCGCGGAATACAACGAGGAACTGACCGACATGCTCATCGAGCGTTTGGATACCGTGATCGACCGTCGCGTGGAAGCACGCTTGCAGGACGTCAAACCGAAGAGCGTGTCGCCCGCCGTCCCTATTTGCTCGCTCGTCTTCGCAATCCCGTTGACCGCGATCATGCTTGACTTCGGTGCGGGAATTCTGGGAGTTGGCCTCGTCTGGGCAGCGATCGTCGTCGTTAACGTCTTCTACTCCGGCAAGAAGATCAGCGACATATTCTGACCGTTTCCGGCATTGTTGTGTCGCTCTTTGCATGAGAAGTAGCTAATGGAAAACTACGAGTTCTGGGCCACGATCGCCACCGTCGTGCTGGCAGCTATTGCGGTTGCCACGTTCGTTACGCATGGACAGAATAACCTGCGCAACGAGCTCCGCGCGGAATTGCGCGAAATATGTACGCGCGTGGGCGAACTGGGCATTCGCGTTTCCAATCTTGAGCAGCGCGTGGCCCGCCTCGAGGGGTTGTTCGAGGGCTTGCGGGATATGCTCAGGCGCGGGGAAGCGAGCAAAGAAGAACACCCATAAGCCGTCTCTTCCCCCAATGACGATTGATGGCGTAGGGGCACGATATATCGTGCCCCTACGCCGTTAATGCGGGAGAGTGCCTGTTCCGCACGCTGAGCGCCGCAATTTAGTCCCACCGCATTCCTGGCTCCGGCATCCGCCGGATTCAGCGGCGACGGGGTGACCGTTTTCTCTATTATTCGCCCCTGGCTCTGCCGTGTCGCCCATATCGCTTGGCGCGGCGCTGCCATGCATTCCTTGCTCCTTACCTCTGCATTATCATTGTGCAACATTCACGTAATGGTTAATATAGACGTAGCAGGCGCTTGCATGGTTGCTCGTCCGCTCAGTTGGATTACGGAGAGGATTGCGAGTTTGCACGGCCATAGGAGTCCGCGTGAATCCAAGCCGGGTGCACGGGTAGTCATGCGCTGCTAGGTAGGTGTGGCTGCGGGCCTTTCAGGTCACGTATCAACCAGATGGGACGCAGGTTACAAACCTGCGCTACCCGGAGGAATGGGGATTGTCGTCGCAGGTTACAAACCTGCGCTACCGGAGGAATGGGGATTGTCGTCGCAGGTTACAAACCTGCGCTACCGGAGGACGAGGATTGTGCGGCTACCCAGGCTACCGTCGGCGAGAAGCTTGAGACTGCACATGGCAAGACGTAGGCACGTAACCAATACGGAATGGCGCGCATGATGTATGGCGGCGGGTGGCACATGAACCGCCCGTACCGATCAGACGAAGACCAGCCCAAGGTGGCGCTCACGGCTGCCGGCGTGCGCCGCGTCTTCGGCTACCTGCTGCCGTACTGGCCCCACGAAATCGTCATTCTTATCTGCGTGCTGGCCGTCACCGGCCTTGGCTTGATTCCGCCGCTCCTCATACGCAGCGTTATCGACACCGCCCTACCGGATAAGGACTTCGGCCTGCTCAACCTGCTCGTTTTCGGCATGGTTGCCTTGCCGTTCCTCTCCGGCCTGATCAGCGTGCTGCAGAGCTACCTAAACGCCTTGGTCGGCCAGCGCATCGTCTACGACCTGCGCAAGCAGCTCTTCCGGCACATGCAGCGCATGTCGCTGCGCTTCTTCACCAAGACTCGCAGCGGCGAGATCATCTCCCGCATCAACAACGACGTCGCCGGCGTGCAGAGCGTTATTGCCGGCACCATCATCTCAATCATCACGAACATTTTTACGGTGCTGTTTACGGTCGTCGTGCTCTTTCTTATGAACTGGCAATTAGCGATAATTGCCCTCATCGTCACACCGGCATTTGTGCTGCCGACGCGGCGCGTGGGGCGCTACCGGCGTCAGGTCTCCCGCGAGACCCAGGAGAAGCAAGCCGATCTCAGCGCCTTCCTCCACGAGATGATGAATATCAGCGGCTACCTGCTCATGCGCACGTTCTCCGGCGAACAGCGCGCGGACTCGCGTTTTCGCGGCATCGGCCGGGACCTGCTGCGCCTCAACATCAAGCAGGCCATGGTGGGCCGCTGGTTCTTCATGTTCCTGGGCCTGTTCGCCTCCATCGGCCCCGCGGCGATCTACTGGTTCGGCGGCCGCCAGGTGATGCAAGATGAACTAACCCTTGGCACCATTGTCGCCTTTGTCGCGTTTCTGCGGAATCTCTACGGGCCGTCGTCGCAACTGGCAAACGTGTACGTGGACGTGCAGGGCGCCATGGCGCTGTTCGACCGCATCTTCGGCTACCTGGACATGGAGCCGGAGATCTTCGACACGCCGGATGCGCGGGAGGTCGCCAGAGTACAGGGGCGTATTTCCTTTGACGATGTCTGGTTCCGCTACAACGACGAGGCGGCGTGGGCGCTACAAGGCATTACGTTTACGGCCGAACCGGGCGAGATGATCGCCCTCGTCGGCCCCAGCGGCGCCGGCAAGACCACGCTGACGTATCTCATCCCCCGGCTTTACGATCCGGTGAACGGTCAGGTGCGGCTGGACGACTATGACCTGCGCGACCTGCAATACTTGTCGCTCATGCGGCACGTGGGCGTGGTGACCCAGGAGCCGTTCCTGTTCCATACGTCGCTGCGGGAGAACCTGCTCTACGCCAACCCGGAAGCGACGGAAGCTGACGTCGTAGAGGCTGCCAAGGCGGCGCAAATTCACGACTTCATCGAGGGCTTACCCGAAAAGTACGAAACCGTGGTCGGCGAGCGGGGTTTCCGGCTCTCCGGCGGTGAGAAGCAGCGCGTGGCCATCGCCCGCGTCTTCCTGAAGAACCCGCGCATCATCATCCTGGATGAGGCCACGTCGTCGCTCGATTCCCAGTCTGAAGAGCTCATCCAGCAGGCGCTGAACACGTTGCGCCAGGGGCGGACAAGTTTCGTTATCGCGCACCGCCTCTCTACCGTCCGCGCCGCCGATCGCATCCTGGTGCTCGCGGAGGGCCGCGCCGCCGAGTCCGGCACGCACGAGGAATTGCTGGCGCAGGGCGGCCTCTACGCCAAGCTGCACAGCATCCAGTTCCGCACCGAGCCGGAGCCGCCATCCGCGCCTGAAGCCGAGTCCGGTGGTCCTATGCCGCCGTTTGGCCGCCGCCGACCGGGCGGCGGGAGAATGCCCGGCTTTCAAACCCCTGGGCAGATTCCCGGCACAGAGCCGGAGTAGAGTGTGGGCGGTTGCACATCTGCTATGCTAGGCGCTGCATGATGCAAGGTCTCCTTGGCGCCTTGTCCACGATGGTGTGCGCGTTTGCACATGGGCAATGCGCCGTTCTTTAGCGCTCGGCACTAAGGCTTACGCACTACTGCGGCAGAACGACGGCGCTCGTTAGAGCGGACGGCTTAGATTCCTCACTCCGTTCGGAATTGTAAGTGTTGAGTAATTCGTTGACAGAAATCTCTCCCAAATTGGCAGTGTTTACAGATCATGTCATTCCGAGCGGAGCGAGGAATCTAGGGCCCATGCAACGTGTCGCCCAATAGGCTCAACATCTTAGATTCCTCACTTCGCTGCGCTCCGTTCGGAATGACATGTGTACTGTTCATGTAGAGTACTGCGTTCAGTTGCTTTTGTTTTCAAATCTGTCAACGAAGTACCTGACATTTACAGGAATGACAAGTACTCAGGCGAGCGCAGAGTTCTGCTACAAGGAATCTTTTACAATATCTGTCATCGAATTACTCAACACGTACAGGAATGACAGAAGATATCGGCGCAGTCTCGTCTGGGCTCAAGTCAGTCCTGGCAGCGCGTGTTGGGCGAGCACCGCGGCGGCGTGGGCCACGTCCCGTTCCATCTGCTCGATCAGGGCCTCCACAGATGAAAACTTCAGTTCGTCCCTGAGCTTCTCCACAAAGTGCAGGCGGAGCACCTGGTCGTAGAGGTCGCCGGTGTAGTCCAGGAGAAAGGTCTCGATGGTGCGTTTGTCTGTGTCGTCGAAGGTAGGGCGCACGCCGATGCTGGTGACTGCCGGGTACGCAGGAGCGCCGCCGGTGGGCGCGAGTGCCGCAAAGGTAGCATAGATGCCGTGGGCGGGCACGGCGAGCGGCTCGGTCAGATGAAGGTTGGCTGTGGGGAAACCCAAGAGTCTGCCCCGTCCGGCGCCCCGCGCCACAGTACCGGTGAGCGTGGGCCAGCGTCCGAGGAGACGCGCCGCTTGCCCCACGTCGCCCACGGTCAGGTGCTCGCGTATCCGGGAACTGCTGACGACCTGTCCCTCATGCACAAAGGGCGGCGAAACAACCACCTCAAAGCCCATTTCATCTCCCAAGTCCCGCAGCACGTCAGGCGTGCCGCTGCGCTGGTGGCCGAGGGCAAAGTCGCTGCCTATGACGAGCACGCGGAGATCGAGGCGGTCGCGCAAGACCTGCATGAACGCGCGCGGCGAGAGCCGAGAGAGCTCCAGCGTGAACGGCCAGAGGATGAAGAGATCGATGCCGCTGGCGGCAATGGCTGACTCTCGGTCGGCCAGTGTAGAGAGGCGAGGAATTTGAGCGCCGGGTCGCAGGACTTCCGGCGGCGGCGGCCAGAGGATGATAACGGCGGACTGCCAGCTATTGGCGCGCGCCCGCGTCGCTACTGCCTCCAGCACGTGCCGGTGTCCCCGGTGAATGCCGTCGAATTTACCGATAGTGAGCACAGTGGGACGGTCTGGAACAAGTGACTCAGGGTCCCTGAAATACACCTGCACTGCGATTGCCTATCCTTGCGCCTGCCTGTGCGACCAAAGAAAACCGTGGCGTAGCCCGATCAAGAAAACCAACCCTCACCCTAGAGAGCGCCCGACCGCGATGGGTCACATGACCCCCTCACCCTAGAGAGAGCCCGATCGCGACAGGCCTTAAGACTCCCTCTCCCCAGGGAAACCTTTGCATAACCCCACTTTCAAACAGGGGCACTCCCTCTCCTGGGGGAGAGGGTTGGGGTGAGGGGGTTTCTTAGCTACAATGGCCCTTTACGCTGAGTAGTGTCAGGACGTATCAGGCAGAATCGGTGTGCATATGGAGAGATTTCAGGAGATTCACCCTCACCCCCGTATCACGTACGGGGCAGGCTCTAGCCCTCTCCCGTCGAGGGAGAGGGAACACTCTCGCTCCCGCTTAGGTTTCGCAAAGGTCTCCCAGGGGAGAGGGCCGGGGTGAGGGGAATGCAAACCCCTATCCGCTCACTTCCCACTGACTCGCATTGTCACACATTGGTCTCCTGAGGATCGGTTCGTTTTCGCGTGCACCACTAGGGATTATAGCGAAACACTTTCACCGGCTGCCAGAGTGGTGTCGGCAAATCCACCGCTTGCATTACCGCGATCAAGCGTCCCTGCGGGTCGTAGGCGCGCGCGCATTGTCCTGAGCAAGCTGCGCCATCCGCTGTCACGCGCCCACCGTTTAGCACCTGTGACGCCTCTTCATCGCTCAAGTGGCGAGCGGTCCAGTGACGCAACGGCCAGTCCAAAGGCAGCAGCAGTTCGTCCCAGCCCCGGTCAGCCGCACGGTCCGCGAGTTGGCCGAGAGGAATAGCATCCTGCAGCGAAAAGGCGCCTACCTGCGTACGCGTGAGAGATTCCAAGTGGGCGCCGCAGCCGAGGGTCTCGCCCAGGTCGCGCGCCAGGGCGCGGATATAGGTGCCGGTGGAGCATTCCACCTCGAGGCTGAGCCGTGGGAGTTGCACGTCCAGAATTTCAATGCGATGAATTGTCACCTGCCGCGGTTCCAACGACACCGTCTCACCTCGCCGTGCCCGCACGTATGCGCGCGTGCCCTGCACGTGGATGGCAGCGAATGCAGGCGGCACTTGTTCGATTGTGCCGGTAAACTTCGGTAGAGCGGCAGGCACGGCTGCCGTGTCCACGTCTACCGGCCGTTCGCTCAGCAATTCGCCCGCGCTGTCGTCAGTCGTCGTCGTCCGGCCAAGCACAATACCGGCGCGGTACGTCTTGCGCGTGGCCGCGAGGTATTCGATGAGACGCGTGCCGTGCCCGATGCCGAGTACCAGGACACCTGTTGCGAGTGGGTCCAGGGTGCCGGCGTGTCCCACGCGCCGCTGGCCCAAAAGGCGGCGCACGGCGTTTACAACGTCGTGGGAGGTGCAGGCAGTAGGCTTTGCGATGTTGAGAAAGCCGTGACGCACGATGCAGAGTTTGTCCCAAGCAGGTCAGCGAATACGTTAAACCTATTAGTCGAGGTGTGCCTTAGCCGCCGCTACCGCTTTGCGTAATCCCGTTGCCAGCGGTTCGGAAAGCAACGCACCGGCAGCGCCGGCATGACCGCCGCCGCCCAGCGTCTGCGCAATAGCGGCAACGTTCACGGTGCGCGACCGCAGGGAAATACCCGTACGCAGTGGGTCTTTCCTCTTGTCCCAAGCGACGATGACAATTTCCGCGCCCTCGATACCCTCGACGAGGGAGGCCAGACCCATCAAGTCGGTCTCCTTGGCTCCCAATTCCATGCGCACTTCACGCGGGAGTTGCACCCAGACGATACGGCCGTCTTCAGTGCGCTGCAGGTTGGAAAGGCCGTACCCCCAGAGTTTCAGTTTCTCATAGCGCGTGGCGTGGAAGACACGATGATTGATCTCTTCCAGCGGCGCGCCGTGTTCCAGCAAGTGTGCCGCCAAGCCAAGCGTCCGCGGCGTAACGCTGTCGGTACGGAACCCCAACGTGTCGGTAACGAGGCCCGTCATCAACGCCGTGGCCGCTTCCGGCGTGGGTTCCACGTGCAGTCGTTCCAGTAACTCGTGCGCAATCTCTACCGTTGCGGCTGCGTTAGTATCCACGAGATTGACTCGGCCGAACCGCGTATTTGTCTGGTGGTGGTCGAGATTGAGAATTGGTAGCCTCGCAAAGCAGGATAGGCTCTCGGTGTACACTGCGCCAAGTCGCGCCAGGCTGGCAGAATCGCAAACGATGATGAGATCGGGCGCAAAGGTGAGCGCTTCGAGATTGTGAACGACCTGAATCCGGTCTGCGTGCGGTAAGAACGCGAGGTCTTGCGGCACCGGATCCGCGCTCACCATCGCCACTGTCTTGCCCATCGCGCGCAACGAGATGGAGAGGCCGACCAGGCAGCCAATGCCGTCGCCATCGGGACCGGCGTGCGTCGTGAGGACAACGCGCTGCGCTTCCAGCACCAGCGCACACGCCTGTGCCCATTCATCAGTTGTATTCGCCGTGTTGAGACGTTTTGGGTCAACCATTGGAAATTTCTCTGAAACTCTGACGCGCACGTCGACTGTGTCGCAAACGCTGACTTCGTCGCAGACGCCGGCTTCGTCGCGAATGCAGACGTGGGCTGGATTGGTGAAGACTTCCCCTCACCCCGACCCTCTCCCCAAGGAAGAGGAAGCAATTCCTGCACAATTGACCGATGTTAAGTAAGGCTTGCTATGGGTATAGCGAAGAGCAAGACCAGTGCCCCCGATACGACCCTTAAATCTCTCCCCAGGGAGAGGAGGTAATACCTGCAAACTTGACCAACACAATGCAAGGCCTGCTCATGGTTTAGCGAAGAGCAAGACTTGTGCCCCGATACGAGGGTCTCCCCAAGGAGTGGATGTCTTCTCGCCTGCCGGCCTGTGCATGGGAAGAGTGCCCCATAGCAGGCGGTGCTGCCGAGCGTGAGTCCATTATCGCTGAGGAGTATCTTCAGCGTCTCCGGCGCCGTTCTCCTGGGCCGCAGGTTCCGCGGCGTCCGGCTCCGGGCGCTCCTCAGTCTCCAGGTCGCGAAAGAGCTCGAGTACGCGGTCGCCCTGCTTCATGCCCTCGTCGAGGTGAAACGAAATCTCCGGCGCCTTATACCACGTCAGCCGTTGCGCCAGGCAGCGGCGCACGAAACCGGCAGCGCGGCGCAGCGCGGCAAGAATCGCCTGCTCCTCTTCCTGCTCCAATTCCGCGAGGTTCACGTATACGCGGGCGTAGCGTCGATCGCGGGAGAGGCGCACCGCCGAGATCGAAACCACGTTGAGACGGGGGTCCCGCACTTCCGAGCGCAGAATATCGGTCAGCTCCTCACGCAATAGCGCAGTAGACCGCTCCAGTTTCCGCAAGTCCATTTGCTGGTTCCTTCCGAGACTCTTCCATTGCCCTGCTCAATCTGAGATTGTCCCCTCTCCCAGAGGAAACTCTCGCGAAAACCTAGCCGCAGCGAGTATGTTCCCTCTCCCAGTGGAGACCTTTAAGTAAACCCGGCCGGAGGCGCACGAGCTACTCCCTCTCCTTGGGGAGAGGGGACTTTCCCGCCCCGGCAAGGGTTGTGCAAAGGTCTCCAGTCGGAGAGGGTGAGGGGGAATCTCCGCAATTAGACTCATTCATCATCAGTACTGCTCTGATACGCATAAGTTCCACGGGATAGGGAAACCGGATTGGCAAGAACCCCTCACCCCAACCCTCTCCCCGGGGAGAAACACATATCGCTCAGATTCTTGTTACCCAATGGTCTCCCCCAAGGGGACGGTGTATCTATTGCACCTCCGGTCGAAGATACGCACAGGTCTTCCCAGGGAAGGGAGTCCTGCGTGCACCTTGTACCGCTGCGGTGCGGAGCTCACCTCCCTAAAGAGATACTCTGCATTCTGAACGCAACCGCCCGGCTGAAGTTTGCTGCCGCTCGTGGTACCGCAGCGGCAGAAATCGTACGGCCGGCGTCGCGTGTCTTCAGGTCGTGTACCTCCACGTAATGTAAAACTGCGGGCCCGAAGACCCGCAGCTCTGAGCTTGCACCACCTGCAGGCGGCGCAAGCATGCTTCTGGTTGTGCTAGAAGCGTGCTTTTTCTTCGATATGAAACGTCTCGAGGGAATCGCCTTCGCGGGCCTCATAAACTTCGCCAATGCCGATACCGCACTCATAGCCGCTGGTCACCTCGCGCACAGCGTCCTTGAAGCGGCGCAAGCTCGTAACGGTCGTCTTGAGCAGTTGCCGCTTGTTGCGTAGTACGCGGACCTGGGCGCCGCGCCGCATTGTGCCTTCGCGTACGATGGCGCCGAGCACGCTCTGACCGCGCACCTGGTTAAACACCGCCCGCACCTCCGCCTGCCCATCCATTACCTCGACGAATTCAGGCTCCAGTAAGCCCAGCAGGGCCTTTTCCATCTCCTCGATGAGGGTATAGATGACGTTGTACGTGCGAATCTCCACTTTCTCTGCTTCCGCCAGGGAACGAGCGGCGGTATCGGGGCGCACGTTGAACGCGGTGATCAACGCGTTTCCCGCAATAGCCAGTTGCACGTCCGATTCGCTCACGGGGCCGACGCCGCTATAGATGACGCGTACCCGGGTCTCTTCGGTGGAGAGGTGCTCTAATGCTTGCTGAATCGCCTCTACCGAGCCGCGAATATCAGCCTTGACAATTATGTCCAGCTCTTCCACGCCCTCCCCGGCAGTAGCGCTGAGTGTATCCAGCGACATCCGCTCTGTCTCATCACGTTCAGCGAGTTCTTGGAGCAGAACCTTCGCAGCCTTTTCGTCGACCACGACGATGAGTGTCTCACCGGGAGCAGGCAGCGCGCCAAGACCGAGTATCTCCACGGGCACAGAGGGGCCTGCATCGGCCAGGGAAGCGCCCTTGTCATTGAAAAGCGCGCGCACGCGGCCGGACGTCTTGCCACAGACCACCGTTTCGCCCACGTTGAGGGTTCCCTCCTGCACAAGCACGGTTGCAACGGGGCCGCGACTCTTGTCCATGTGGCTTTCGATCACGACGCCTCGCGCCGGAATGCGGGGGTCTGCGCGCACGCCTTCGATATCGGAAAGCAGCGCGATCATCTCCAGGAGGTCATCCAGGCCCTCCTTGGTCTGGGCGGAGACCTCTACAAGCACCGTTTCGCCGCCATATTCCTCGATGAGGATTTCGTGTTCCGTAAGCTGCTGCTTCACACGATCCGGATTGGCGTTCGGCAGGTCGATCTTATTCAGTGCAATGAGCAGCGGGACTTTTGCCGCCCGCGCGTGATTGATGGCTTCAACGGTTTGCGGCATCACACCGTCGTCGGCTGCAACGACAATGACCGCCAGGTCTGTGACCTTGGCGCCGCGCGCGCGCATAGCGGTGAACGCCTCGTGGCCGGGCGTGTCGATGAAGGTGATGGTGTCGCCATTGTTTGTTACCTGATAGGCGCCGATACGCTGGGTAATGCCGCCGAATTCGCCTTCAGCCACTTTGGTCTCGCGCAGCGCGTCCAGCAGTGAGGTCTTGCCGTGGTCGACGTGTCCCATCACGGTAATCACCGGAGATCGTTTTTCAAAGCGCCGCCGTCGCCGTGTGGTGGTGCCCGTCTGCTTGGCAAGTTCGAATACGACGTCTTCCTTTTGTTTTGCTGCCGCCGGTTTGGCTTCCTCTTTCACTACGCTATGGCCCAGCGCCTCGACCACGAGCGAAGCGGTGGCGTAATCGAGTGTTTGGTTAATGGTAACTGCGGTACCGCGTGTAAATAGCTCTTTGATAATGGCTGTAGGGCTTACTTCAAGGCGCTCCGCAAGTTGGGCGACGGTAATGTCTTGCGGAAGCTTGATCTTCCGCGGCGGAGCCGTCTGGCTGGCAACAGCCCCTTGCGACGCAACTGCGTTACGATCTCTTTGGTCCGACGATCCACGCCTGGAGGAACGCCGACGTGGACGCGCGCCGCCATACCTAGAACCCATTCTCATAGTTGCCCCTCCTCTTGGGGGAGTACTCTCCCGCTGCGGTGGGCCTGGGGAGGAAGACCGGCTTAAGGCGCATGCGCGGACGTGCAGGCCGTCTCGGAAATCTGCTCGACCGAAGCCCGCAATTCTGCAAGCGCCGCATTATCTAAGGTGACTCTCAACGCTCGATTCAGGATATTCGCTCTGAGCGCCTTTTTTGCACAAGCCGCAGTGGGACATAAATAGGCGCCGCGTCCACGTGCCTTCCCCGTGGTATCGACTAGTGCGCCCCCTTCTGCCGTGCGCACTATGCGGATCAAAGATTGTTTTGGCTTTATCGCCCGGCAACCCAGACACGTGCGCTGCGGTATGTGCTTTTCCTGTGGCGTGGCCGTTGAATTCACCACACCCTCCCTCCGAGGCTCCCTTCTCCCTTGCGAATTCGGGCAGATGGACCGCCGCTATATGGCAGCCAGTGGTTGCAGCGCAGGGCGAGTCTGCATCGATTCTCTGCCGCAGCGCCGGTTAGGCACTGCTTGTGGTCTCCTCTGCTGCCAAAGACTCTGCCGCAGGCTGCTCATCTGGAGCTGCTTGCTCTGGCGCTGCTTCGGCCTCGGCCTCGGCTGAGGCTTCCGCCGAAATTTCGGGCGATGCATCAGTGGCGCCTTGCTCATCCTCCAGTGAACGAATGTTAATCTTCCATCCGGTGAGGCGGTTGGCGAGTCGCGTGTTTTGGCCTTCGCGGCCGATAGCCAGCGACACCATATCGGCGCTAACGAGCACGGATGCTACCTGCTGCTCGTCAACCTCGATGAGTTCCACTCGTTGGACCTCCGCCGGAGAAAGCGCATTCTTAATGAACGTGGCAGTATCCCCGCTCCACTCGATAATCTCCACTTTTTCATTGCCGAGTTCCCGGAGCACATTTTGAATGCGGGTTCCTCGCATCCCGACGCAGGAACCCACCGGGTCCAGGCCCTCTTGGTTCGCTGCCACGGCGACCTTGGTGCGCGAGCCCGGATCCCGGGCAACTTCCTTGATTTCCACCGTTCCCGTCTGCACTTCGGGGACTTCCTGTTCGATAAGGCGTCGGATGAAGTCCTTATGGGCGCGCGAGACGCGAACCACGGGTCCCTTCAGATCTTTCCGCACTTCCGCGATGTACGCGCGTAGCCGTTGGCCCAAGCGGTAGCGATCGCGCTCGCCAGGTACCATGTCTGCGGATGACATCAGCGCTTCCGCGCGGCCGAAGTCCAGCACCACGCCACGGCTGTCAACCCGCTGCACCCGACCGCTCACGACTTCCCCCACGCGGTCGATGAAGTCGTCGTAAACGTGGTCTCGTTCCTTCTCGCGCAAAGACTGTAGCAGTACTTGCCGCGCTGCTTGCGCGGCAATGCGGCCCACGTTCGGTGGCGTAATCTCCACCTCGATTTCGTCGCCGAGTTCCGCCTCAGAGTCAATAGTTTGCGCGTCCGCGAGGCTGATCTCGGCTTCCGGGTCCGCTACGTCTTCCACGACGAGCTTGGGTACATAAATCTTCGATTCGCCGGATTGCGCGTCAAAGTACGCAACGGCATTCGGCACCGGGTCGCCGCTAACTTTCCGATATGCAGAAAGGATCGCAGTCTCTAGCGCGCCGATGACGTCTTCTTGGTCTAAGCCTTTTTCACTGGCAATCTGCGCAATTGCAGATACAAAGTCGCTCTTCATGCGCGATACCTTCCCAGTCCTGCCGGCAACCTCCTGAGGCAACCGCCAGGAATTAAGAAAAGTGGGATATTCCCACTTCCGAGTGAGCCTTGCCCACTTCCGCAATCACCTTCATTATAGCACCTTGCTCTCATAGTGTCGGTGTCCTTGACGTGCATTGTGCGCGGATTAAGGGTAGTATGAAGCCAAGCAGTAGCGTATAGGAGTGTGAATATGAGTTGGTCGTGGGTGGTTCGAATGCTCATCATTCTGGTGGTTGTCCTGCTTGTCGTTGCAGGGACGATCGTGGCATTGCGGCTTACTGATCCCGGTACCGAAGAAGTGGTGGAGGCCTCGCCAATGCCGCAGGCGACAGAAGTGCCGCCGTCGCCAACGCCCTTAGTAACCCCCCTTCCGAGTCTGGCGACACCGGCTCCTATTCCTACCCCGCCGCCGGCGCCGACGGCGGTCGCGGAAGTTACGCCGCTGCCGGCTCTCGCTGCCGGCGATCCCTGCACGACTGAACTCCGCGCCGCGATTGCCGCGGCAAACAATAGCCAGTCTGCCCTCATGCGGGGCGAGATCAATGCGTCGCAACTCAGCGCCACATGGGGCGCCATGGCCGCGCGTGCCCAATCGTCAGCCGAGTCACTGCTCGCAAAGAGCACCGATACCTATAGCGTTGTCCGTATAACGACGATTGTGCCTGTGGTGAGTACCTGCGCCCTGCAGAGCGTTTCCGATGATGAAAGTGAAGTGGTCGTGGAGACCCAAGAGGTGTGGACCTACGACGCTGTGCTGAGCTGCACGGCGAGCGATGATGAACAGACGTCGCGCGAAGTCGTGAACTACCCCGGCCAGAGCTATACGTTTGCGCGCCAAGGCGACGCCTGGGTGTTGCAAAATTGGATTATCGGCGTGGTGAATATCGATCCGGCCTGGCAGTGTACCTAAGACACCGCTTGTGTGGCTGGCGGTAGCTTCCGCCGGCTCGTGTGCCGCAGCGAAGTGAGGCTTGGGCCTATTTCCCCTGCACCTTGTTGCCGTGAGGGCGGCCGGAATTGCCGGTTGAATCGCAAACGGCCGAATCCAAGCTGAAGCGCTTTCCTCCCATGGGAGACGCCCTGGTAACTCGTACCAGAGGCGCGAACATTACCCCCTCCCTCAAGGAATTCCACGGATCGAGTGCGGCCGGCGCTCGCTCTTCCCGGCGGAGCGTCCCTTAACGCACAGGTGATTCTCCCTCTCCCTGGGGAGACCTTTGCGTAACTCACCTGTCGGCGAGAAAACCTCCCTCTCCCCGGGGAGAGGGTCGGGGTGAGGGGATCTTTATGTTGCAGTGGCCCCTTGCGCTGGTGCAGTGTCAAGAGGTAGCCGAGCAAATATCGGTATGCTATGGAGAGAATTCAGGAGATTCACCCTCACCCTAGCCCTCTCCCGTCGAGGGAGAGGGGACATCTGCGCTGTGGCGAGGGTAATGCAAAGGTCTCCACAGGAGAGGGAGTGCCCTTGCTTGAAAGTAGGGCTATGCGAAGGTCTCCTGGGGAAGGAGCCGGTGTGAGGGAGCACATTCGCCGCATCCAGCCTATGCTGGCGTGCTTGACGGAGCACTCCAATGGTCTCAACGAGGGATTTGGGACCGAATTGGTCCGGAGTGGAAAGCCCAATGATGTCCGAAGAGGATCGCACGCTCGCCGCAGCGTGCGATCCTCTTCGAGTTACGCGCTCAACCGAAGCGCGTCAGATGCAGAAGAAGCGAGAGCCCGTATCCGCCTAACTGCGCAATCGTTCCAGCGCCGCGCGGGCCTGCTCGAGCATCTGGTCCGAAGCGGGAATGGAGAGCACCCGGGTGTAGTCTTCTATCGCCTTTTCTGTTTCGCCCAGGTTTTCGTAGATCTCGCCGCGTTGCAAGAACGCCTGCGCCAAGCCTGGGTCCGCCTCCACCGCAGTGTCCAAGTCACGCAGGGCCTGGGTGGTATTGTCCTGAGCGGCGAGAACTGCCGCGCGGGTCAAGAGATACCGCGGGTCGCCTTCGCCTAGGTCAATAGCCCGATTCGCGTCATCGAGCGCGCGCGCAAGCTGGCCCATGGCTCGATAGACCTCAGCGCGGGCAGCATAGGGCTCCGGACTTTGCGGGGTTATGTTTACCGCTTGCTGCAGGTCTACCAGAGCATCGTCGTAGCGTTCCAATTCTTGTAAGATGCCCGCGCGGGCCACGTACGGCTGCGGCTGTTCCGGCGCCAATTCCACGGCCTTGCTCAGGTCGGCGAGCGCGGCTTCCAAGTTGCCCTCCACCTGCTCCACCAGACCCCGCAGGTAATACGCCTCAGCATAATCGGGGTTGACTTCCACTGCTTTGGAAAGGTCGTCAACAGCGCCTTGGTAGTCGTTTCGCGTCAAAAGGAAACTGGCGCGACGGAAGTAGAGTTCCGCTTCGTTGGGACGAAGTTCTATGGCCATGCCCACGTCTGCCAAAGCCTCGTCCATGCGGTTCTGCGCATAGTAGATTGAAGCCCGTGCTAAATAGGCCTCAACAAAACCCGGATCGAGTTCAATAAGCCGCGTTAAGTCATCTAGCGCCCCTTGCAGGTTCCCTATGTTGAGGTAGATGCCGGCCCGGAAGAAGATGTGGCTGGCGTCGTTGGGATCGCGTTCAATCGAGCGATCCATGTCCCGCAGCGCGCTGGCGATGTCTCCCAACTGCGCGTGTACAAGTGCGCGCTGATGATACGGGTGGGATTCATTGGGATACTTATCAACGGCCTCATTGTAAATATCCATAGCTGATTCCAGGTCGCCCTTTTGCAGAGCTTCCTGTCCTTGCGCCAAGAGTTCATCAACACCGACATCATCGCCGGAAAAGAACGGAATACTTGGCGCACAAGCGCCGAGAGCCAGCGTAAGCAAGACACCGGCTAGTGCTATCCTCCACCGCCTCCATACACGCATTTGGCTATGACGCTCGCTTTCAACTAGTGGGTTGCCTTAATTTCATTCTACCACCCGTAGCGCGCCTGCGCGCTCGGTTCCACACCGGCTCGGCAGGCATGCACACGTTGTCGAGGTGCTCAAGTTGTAAACGTGCACACGTTGTAAGTGTGCTCACACTCTAGGTGTGCTCACACTCTAGGTGTGCTCACACTCTAGGTGTGCTCACACTCTAGGTGTGCTCACACTCTAGGTGTGCTCACACTCTAGGTGTGCTCACACTTTAGGTGTGCTCACACTTTAGGTGTGCTCACACTTTAGGTGTGCTCACTCTGCCCCCGGAACGAGCAAGGGTTGGCAAGCGAGGGCTGCAGTGAGGGCGTGAATTCGTCCACACTGTCCGAGACCGATCTCTTGGCAGAGTTTGCCGAAGGTTCTGTTCGGGAATGAAAGGGGGTCTCATGTTGCCGGCGGAGTATTGCGCTGGACGCCGCCAGCGACAGACCCTTTGGATAACAGATTGCCCATCGAAACCGGGAGTCTGTCTCTGTCCAAGCAATCTACCGTTCCCGCGCAGCGAGTGGGCCGCAAGACATGCCGTGGTGGAGTCGGTCAGGTTGGAAGTGTGGGGAAAGTATGAAGAGCGGGGGACAAGCCCCAATGCTGTCGCACCAAAAGCACAAGGGAACGCTTGGCAGTGCCTTCACTCATAGCGAACGCGTATCTCCTCAAGAGGCGTGCATTGCTCCCTCTCCCTGGGGAGACCCTTGCATAACCTTAGCGGAAGCGAGAGTGTTCCCTCTCCCTCGACGGGAGAGAGCTAGGGTGAGGGTGAAACTATCGGAAGCCCAGCACAAACAGACCGAATCTACTTTGTGAAGTCTTGACAACGGACAATATTAGGGGTCATTGAAGCGAGAAGACCCCCTCTCCTGGGGGAGAGGGCCGGGGTGAGGGGGAAGTGCAGCGTTGCGGCAATAAGAAGAGACTTGCAACCACAAAGACTGCGTTCCAGCAGGAGGACGCAGGTTGCAAACCTGCGCTACCGGGCAGGACACCGGTCGGTGACCCCATTAAAAGGAAAGCCCCGCACCCTTGCCTAGCCATCAGCCGGGCGCCAAGGCTGACTGGTGAGGCACTCAACAGTCTCACCCTTAGAAAAAGCCACCGCGCCCTCGCTACGCCGGCGCGCCTTTGTCCAACTCGCGCCACGCCAACGAACGCCATGAGAAATCCTACACCGCGACTCGTTGCAATTGGTCCACGTTGCGCCGCACCTTGGCGATGCCCTCGGCGATGTCGTCCATATCGGACTCATCCGCCAGCAGCGTCACGTGGCCCATAGCGATGCCTTCTTCCCGCGTAAGCAGCTCGGACTCCGGACAGTCCATGACGCGGAATTTGCCCGTGCCGCCCGCAATGTCGCCCGTTTCCAGGTCGAGCATCGGATTGTCGTAGATCGGCCGTGGGTGCCCGCCGGAGACCGGCACGCCTTCCGCGTGCGCGGCGTCCAGGAATGTCCGCTTGTCCGTGCCGAACTCTTCCGGCTTGAGGCGGAACGTGTAGATGTGCATGCCGTGCTGGGTCACCTCCGGCGGGATCGGCGGCGGCTCGATGCCGTCAATCTGCGCCAGCAGGCTGTTGAGATACCGCGCGTTGCGGTTCCGCTTCTTCGTCTGCTCGTCGAACCGCTCCATCTGTCCCAGCAGGATCGCCGCCAGAAACTCGTTCATCGGGTAATGGCCGCCCAGCTCGTAGTGCACGTAGCCCGGCTCGCCCTTGGCGCGGCCAAAGCTGGAGAGCGTATACAGCCAGCGCTCGGCAAGCTCCTCGTTGTCCGTGGTCAGCATGCCGCCCTCGCCGGTGCTCATATTCTTGCCGCCGCCCAGGCTGTAGGAACTGGCGTCGCCCATGCCGCCGAGTTTCGTGCCCTTCCACTCCGCGCCGTGGGCGTGGGCGGCGTCCACGATAATTGCCAGGTCGTGCTTGCGCGCGATCTCCGCAAACCGCTCCATATCCGCCGGATAGCCGCCGTAGTGCACCGGGCTGATAGCGCGGGTGCGCGGCGTGATCGCCTCCTCCGTGCGGTCGGGGTCGAGGCAGAGCGAACCCGGGTGAATGTCCGCCATCACCGGCGTCGCCCCCAGGTACATGGGCGCAAACGCCGTGGCAATGAACGTAAACGCCGGCACGATCACCTCATCGCCCGCGCCAACGCCGAACGCCTTCAGCCCGATTTCCAGGCCGGCGGTACAACTGATGAGCCCAATGCCGAACTTCGCGTCATGGTAGGCGGCAAATTGCTCCTGCGCCGCCATCTTCATGGGACCGTGCGACGTGCCGCCCCAGAGGTTGCTCTCGAAGACCGCGCGCACGTTGCGCAGTTCCGTCTCGTCGAACTGCGGCCACTTGGGCCAACGCTTCGTACCGTCGCGCACCGGTGTTCCGCCGTGCAGGGCCAGTCGTTCCATCACACCCACTCCTCTTCTTTAATGTAGCCGGATCGTCGCCGCGCCAACATGCTCACGATTGATATGGATGATTGTATCATTGCGCGCCCGGTTTTGGTGGCTGGCAACCGCGCGGCTGCTCTCTCCCGCCGCCTGCGAAGGGCGCGCCGCGGAGGCGTGGCGCCCGGTCGCTTCCTTTAAAGAGGGACAATTGCGTAAGTCGTCCCTGCGGGAGGGGCTGAGATGTGTTGAAGAGAAATGTGTCCCGCTCCGGCCTGCGATTGCATGGCAGAGATACGCTGTTGAAGGGTAGAGATAGGTAGTGCCTGTCCCGTCCCCCGGTCGCGGGGTCTCCGTAAAAAGTCCGGGCGGATGCGGGCGCGATCCCCGCGCCAGGCGTTGATGCAGCACTATCCCAATGTTGGCAATGAGTTGTGCTTGCACTGGTCTTGGCTCTTTGCTACGCTAGTAAGCGCTGACAAGCGCACACCCATGTTGCAGGCGTATCTTATAGATGCGGGCGCAACTTATAGTTGCGTAGCCTTCGTGGGCAGGAGAAAGTCCATTGGCTTTGTCCCTTCAAGTGTACCGTGCGAACAGCGTCCCCGGTCGGGTCGGAGCGAGTCACCCTATTTTGCGGCCCGGGCGTTTTGCTGTTTTTTTCAAGATTACCTCTTGCATCGCCTGGGGTGGTCTGTTACACTACAGGGCGAGCTGACGAGTGCACGCTCACGATAAATGACGCCGTGAGCGCACAGAAATGTCAGCACGTATTGTCTCGTATCAACATACCGTGCTATTGGCGTCAACGGTCGGGTCAGCAATGACCACCCTGGTCTGCCACCCTGGGGAGTGTGACGTACACCCACGATTCCCCCTCAGCGCGGGATAGCAATTCAAGAAGGGAGTGTATCTTCATGCACGCGCCGGAATAGCCCGGTAAGGTTGGGTGTTAATTCGAGATTTCTAGGTCTGCTTCACCGAAGCAGACGTTCTAGTGAAAGGAAAGGACTGTGAGACAATTGTCTCGTTTGTTGAGCGTATTCCTAGCGCTCATTTTGATGGGCCTGTCGTTCCTGACGGTGGCAGCCCACGAAGCTACAGGCAATGTTGGCAAGGATATCGTTAGGGTCACGGTCGAGCGTACTGACGATAAAGACCCGGTGTATCCCGGTGATGAGCTGGAGTTCACGGTCATCGTCGAGTTGCTCATCGACCATACGATCGGCGGTACTACTACTACTGACGGCGGTAACTTGTATGGCCCTGACTATGACAAAGCTCTTGCTGATGCTGACGCTGCTACCGGTAACCGTGATAAGGGCGATGTTGACCTCAGCAGCACCGTATCGTACATCGCCTTTGAGAAGGTTAAGTATAAGGTTCGTGGTGCCGAAGACCTGGGTAGCGCCGCTAGTCGTACCGCTACCCTGACGTGGACGTTCACGTTCAATGTCGAGGGCACGGGTGACAGTGAGCATGCAACTCCTCAGACAGCTACGGGTTCTGTTGAAGTTGAAGTGATGAAGCGGCCGGCTGCTGAAGGCGGCGCGACGCAAATGGAGTTGGACTTCAGCGCTTCGACGGTGCCTGACGAGATCGCCAGGGGCAAAGAGGTCACCTTCAAGCTGACGGCAACCACGGGCGACTATAAAGTCGTAGCGAAGACCCTAGTCATCAAGAAGCAGTTGTATGAGGCTGATGGTGACAAGAAGGGCAACCTGGTTTCGGTAGGGTCGTTTGCCATTCCGGAGCTTGACAGCAACTCGGAGAGCGCTTCGCTAGTGTCAACGCCGAAGACGTACAAGCTGCTGCAGTCGGAGGTTGATGAGATCGAGGACGGCGGGAAGCTTGAGTTCTCCTATAGTCACGTCATCACCGAGAGCGAGGTCTTAAAAGCCGGTACTGACACCAGCAGTGCTCTTCCTGCTCTGACGGAAACCGCAAGTAGCCCAATAGCCCTGCTAACAGGTGACAATGCGGTTCGAATAGACCTCGATTCGAGTGGTGACCATGGTTCTGTTAACGCTGATGGTGAGGCGAGTTACGACAGCGTGAAGTTGGAAGGCACCATCATTACGGTGGAGATGGCAGCGCCTGAGGCGGAAGCCACGCCAGAGCCGTACATTGGCATGAATGACGCGGCGAAGGTTATGCAGGGCGATGGCAACATCATCCACATCACGTTTGCTGACGGCTCAGAGACGAGTGTGGGTGTTGGCGCCCTCACCGCCATGGGCGTTATCGATCCCCATCCGAACGGCTACGTCCGCGACAGTGACCTGGGTCAGACCTACGCCGTGGTGCAGCGCACGGACGGCATGGTCGTGCGCAAGTGGATTTCCTCGGCTAGTCCGCTCGTGAGCCAGATTGACTGGGCGAGTGTCAACACCAGCTACACCTTCTCGGCGGAAGCGGTAAACGCCATTCCGTTGGACGGCATGCATCCGTCCGAGAACCAACTGGTGAAGGTTGGCATGCATATCTACGTCAACTTGGCCGGCGAGTGGTGGCATATTCCCGATATTCCCACGTTTGAGGCGCGCAGCTACTACTGGTGTGACGTGACGTCGGCAGACGAGAGGTTCGAGACCTACGTGATGAATGCGCCGATGTTGCCGAGCGCTGGCGGATCACCCACGCCGGGCTATCCGAGTTGCCGCTAGGAGTAAAAGTGCATTGAAGCTGTATAGGCAGGTTACACTTAGTGTTATCAGTATCCGGGACAGCAGAAGCGTGATGACCGCACGCTAGCGGACCCGGGGGGTCTGTACAGTCTCCTTATGCTACGGCAAGAGCCGGTGTCTGTGGCAGGACACCGGCTCTTGTATATTTAATTGGACGTGCTCAGCGGAGCGCGTCCTTTTGCATGGCGTCCAGTTTGGTGCGCCTCCTCAGCGGAGCGCCTGCTCGTATGAGCGCGTCCTCTTTGGATCGCGTCCTCATCGAACGCGGTGAGCAGAACTCTCGCCTCCATTCCATGTGCCTAGGCGTACCCACTGCATTTGCCTTTGCACATCTTCGTTCTCCCCCTCACCCCAACCCTCTCCCACCGGAGACCTTTGCGTAACTCCGTCATTCCGGCGCAAGCCGGAATCCAGAGCGCCTTCATAATTTTAGATAGCATGATGTCAAGTCATTTTACCCCCATCCCAACCTTCCCCCTCAAAGGTGAAGGGCTATGCAAGGGTCTCCGTCCAGGGAGAGGGGACTTCCTCGCCGCGGCAAGGGTAATGCAAAACTCTCCTTGGAGAGAGGGATAGAGCTTGCCCGTACTGGATATGGGGGTGAGGGGGATGCCATTGCGCAGTAGAATAGCCGTACAACGCGGCGATAGTGAGAGGGTACCACAAGACCGAGGTTACATATCCGTCATTTCTTTCGCCGTGTGTACCTCTTGCAGCAAACAAGCCACTCTGCTACACTTTTAAGTAAGTCCGTAAAGCGTACGCCCGCCCTGCCGCACACTGCGGTGCGGAGGTGGACGCTGTAGGTGCGCATGAAGTTCAGAGAGATGTGTTCTGCATTAGCGTACCGTGCTCCTGGCGCTACCGACCAGGTCAGCAACGATCTCCTTACTAGTCTATCTTCCGGAGACTGTGACATACCCGCACGATTCCGCTTCCGCGCGGAATAGCCATCAAGAAGGGAGCCTATTCGCCAACGCGTACCAATTGCCCGGTATCGGGTGTCTCTTTCGATCTCTCTTCTGCTTCGCAATTGGCAACGGTTCTGCTCTAAGGAAGCAGACGTTCTAGTGAAAGGATAGGAAACTGTGAGACCTGTGTCTCGTTTGTTGAGCGTCTTGTTGGCGCTTATTCTGCTGGGCGCTTCGCTCCTGACGGTGTCCGCGCACTCTACTCCCGAGGATGACGATGACTATGGTGTCAGTTTATCGATCACCCGTACGGACGATAAGACAACGATGAGAGTTGGGACGGTGTTGACGTTCAATGTCATCTTGGAAGTGACAGGCGAGCATGAGATTCCCTGCCCTGTCACATTGACGAGTGTGACAGCTGGTGGCATTATCAATAAGCAGTTGTGCGCCACCGGGAGTATCGATCGGAATACACCCGCAATCAATGAAGAGGTCAAGTATACCGTTCGGTCTGGCGATCTGGGACCCGCCGAGCGGCGGATCGCTCCCATTCAATTCAGAATATCATTTGCCCCGACACACTCTGGCGACAATCCGCACTCATCAGTCACCATCCGGAGCAATAGGGAATTTGTGACGGTGACGAGAACGGCTGAAGACGATTCTGATGACTCTTCGGAAATAGCCTTGACCGTCACGATGGAGCCACCGAGGAGGATCGCCAAAGGCGAGAAGGTCACGTTTAGGATGACGATGACCACCGGCAAGTACGCGCTGAGATCAACCAGGAACTTGCGCATCCGCAAGCAGTTGTACGACGAGAATGGCGACAAGATTGGCGGTCAGGTCACTGCTAAGTCGTTCTTCGTTCGGCCCCTCAGGACCGAGTCTACGGGACTGGAGAGTACGCAGACCTACACGTTGACCCAGAAAGACGTGGACGCCGCCACGATCGAGTTTAGCTATGAGTTCGAAATCGAAGATTCTCACTTGAGATATGATGATGGCAGTCCTCCTGATCTTGACTCAGACTTTGAGGAAGTCTTCGAGAATACGTGGGTGCTAGGCGAGGCGGCAACGCCAACGGCTACGTCGACGCCGACGATAAGGCCGACGCCTGCTCCCAGGGTTATCGGGAGAACGAGTGCGGTAACGGTTACGGAGTTGTCTCGCTACCTCATCCGCCTTGATCGGCGTGATGGCGGGGCGGACTTCAACCTGAACCTCGGTTGGCTGCTTCCCAACGGCACCAGGCACTTCACGCGGACGGGCTACATCCGCGACAACGACATTTACCGGGGCGGCCAGACCTACGCCGTGGTGCGGCGCGAGTCCGACCACGAGGTGGTCCGCATTTGGATCTCCCCCGAAAGCCCCGAGCGGTATGACGTGCCGTGGGCTGTTGTCAATCATCCGCCCTTCACGGTGCCGGTGAGAATCTTGAGCGCCATCAAGCTGGATGAATCGCGTCCGGTGGAGAACCAACTGGTGCGCCGCTTCGACGCCGGCGGCGATGGCAGGATCCACGTGTACCGGGACGGCGCCTGGCGTTGGATCCCCGATATTCCCACGTTCCAGTCTGAGGGCTTCTTCTGGTGCGACGTGACCGCGGCGGACGCCGATTTCTTCAGCCGCGCCCGCGCCCTGATCGGAACGCCGTTGCCGGCGAGCGGCGGAGTGGCCGATCCGAACTATCCGTCTTGTCACTCTAAGTAGCGCGCAGTGGCTGCACGGGCGTCGGGCACAACCGACTTGCCGCAGTGACCGGCGGCGCGAGGGCATGACAGCCTCACGCTAACGGTCACGGGATCCGCACAGCCTCGCGAGACAATGAAAAAGAGCCGGTGTCCGTAACAGGACACCGGCTCTTGGCATGTCTTGCGCCGCTCCGTCTCTTGGCATTCTAAGCGTGCCTGCGGCAGACCTCCGTACAGGGTTCGGCGCGGGCTCTCATTGGAGGCTTGCAGCGGTTGACCAGCTTCCGGCGCAAAGAACGAGGGAGCAGTTGAGCGAACTACTCCCTCGTTACGGACCGATTTCAGCGCGGGTCCTTATGACTCTGTGACGCTGCGGTAGCCCTGGTGGGCTACGGTAACACCGTGGATGAGCAGTACCTCTCGTCAGAGTCACCCAATCCTCACGAGGTGCTGCTCATTGCGGTGACGTGCAAGCGTCACCTAAAGGGTTGCTACTCCCTGTGCTCATCCGGCCGTCGGTCGATGATCTCTTGGAGAATCTGTGCCGACTCGCGCAGGCCCTCCGGCACCGTGATCTCGCCTCGGAGCGCGCTGTACCACGGCTGCTGCAGCGGACCCCAGGCCTCGTTGAACTCCGGCAGGCGCAGGAAGTTGTGGCCTTCCTCCGCCCAGGCCTCGATGGCGTCATCCACGTTTGTCCCTTCGAAGCGTGACGCCCACCCGGGGTGGGAAGCGTGCTCGATGATGGACGGCCAGGACGTCCAGCCGAAGTATTCGGAACCGGTCGCGCCCTCGTCTGAGCCGAGCCACTTCAGCAAGTCCCAGACCGAGTCCTGCACTTTGGAGAGACCCATGATGGAGTGGGCGTTGCCGACCACGGTGGCCGTGCCGCGTTCGCCACGCGGCGGCCGGGTGACGCTGAGCTTTTCGCCCAAGTGCTGCTGGGAGGCGTTGTAGCGGAACACGCCGTTGAATTCCATGGCGATATGGCCAAGCTCCAGAATGCCGATGCCGGAACGGCCGGCCAGCAGCTCCCTGACAACCTCGCTCGGCGGTGTGAACTGGTGCTTCAGGTGCAGGTCCACGTTGAACTGGGCACCGGCATGCGACTTGGGATCCTCGCCGTAGAGCACCCTGTTGCCGTCTTCGGTCAACTCCTCTCCGCCGAAGTTCAGCATGAATGTGCTGGCCATGTAGAAGAGGCTGTTCTGACCGACCCGCACGGCCCAGCGGTTGTCATCGGGTTTGTGGACCTTCTGGCACATGTCGATCATGTCGTCATAAGTCCAGTCGCCGCCCGGATAGTTCAGACCGGCTTCATCGAAGTACTGCTTGTTGAAGAGCACCAACTCACCGCCGGACTGGGTGGGGATGGCGTACAGCTTGCCAGCCCAACTCCAGGCTTTGATATCCGCGGGGTAGTAGCGGCTAATGTCGATATTATCGCGCTGCATCAACGGGATGTGGTCAATGAACATGCCGTTGAACCCGCCGAAGAAGACCCAGTTCACCTGGTTCATAGAGATGTCCACGTCGGCCTCACCGGCAGCAAAGGCGGTCTTGCGGCGGTCCCAGATGCCGCTGTACTCGCCGGGGATTACGTTGAACTTGACGTTCAGCTCCTCTTCGGCCATCTTGAGCGTGTTCAGGTACGGCGCATGGCGGCCGTCGGTCTCGGTGAAGTACTCATCGATGTTGATGACCGGCGTCTCCATCATCTCCGTTTTTTCTTCGGCCTTGGCCTCGGCTTGCTCCTCTGCAGGTGCAGTCGTAGTAGCCGGCACCGCCCCGCAGGCGGCGAGGGCCAGCATACTTGCCATGCCGCCAGCGCCAATGAAGAGGCGCCGACGGGTAAGCGCGTTCGCTCGTGCCTTCATCGTATGTGACCTCCTTCGGTCAATAGTTTGCGTACACCGGAAGTGCGCCGCCACTCTGCCAGGTGGGGACGAAAGCAAGAATCGGCCGCGAAGGCGTCACAGCTCCCCAGAAAGCGCTGTCTGCATTACCTCCTTTCGTCACCATGCTCCCAACACAATCGCTATCAATACGGTATTGTACCACGGAATCTCGCACATTCCCGTGTCAATAGCGCAAATTTAGGCACTTTTGCTGGGCAAGAGTTCCTGTCCAACGAGCCGATGAACAAACGGGCGCTTTCTATCGTTATAGCTCTTGCGGCAAGGAGAGTTAGCATGGGCCGGCTTCAGTTGACAAGGCTATCGCCAGCGCCTATGTTCATTGCTAGCACTTCAATTGAGTAGTGTAGTTCGAAATTCCCCACCAAGAGGAAGATTGCTTGATGGCACGCATGCGGTACATAGTCCACGCCGGTAATCACACGCGGCGGCATTGTCCGGTTTGGGTGAGCGGCGCGGGGCTTGATCCGGCGCGGGCCTACGTGGTGGTGTCTGCTGAGAGCAAGGCGGCGCTGCCCGCGCAGGCGGTGGAGACGGCGGACGGCGTGCGCTTGGTCTGGCTGCTGCCGGAGCTAGCTGCGCACGCTAGTGAAACATTCACGCTGGAGGAAAGCGGGAAGGACAGTCTGGATTCCCGTGAAAGCGGGAATGACGAGGGCGTAACCGTTGCTAACGGTGCATACGGCCTGGACGTGCACCTGGGCGGCGAACTCTTCACCACCTATCACCACGCCGCGCAGCATAACAAGCAATTCCTCTACCCCGTGATCGGCCCCACCGGCGCGGGCATGACGCGGGGCTATCCGATGGTGCCCGACGCGCCGGGCGAGAAGCACGACCACCCGCATCACAAGTCGATCCACGTGGCCCACGGCGACGTGAACGGCGTGGACCTCTGGAGCGAGCTGGACGACCACGGCTACCAGCGCCACGCGGACTTTGCCCCGGCTTTCGGTGCGGGGAGCGCTTATGTGAGCGGGCCGGTGTGCGGCGCGTTTCGCTCGCGCAGCCGGTGGGTGAGTCGCAACGAGCAGCCGGTGGTGACGGAAGAGAAGCAGGTGGTGGTGTATGCCCCCGCGCGGGACGCGCGCATCATGGACATCGCGGTGACCCTGCACGCCACGGAAGGCCCCGTGCGCTTCGGCGATACGAAGGAAGGCGCCATGCTCTCGGTGCGGGTTGCCAGCAGCATGGACGCGGACGCCGGCGGCGCGATCGAGAACGCGTACGGCGGCAGGGGCGAGGACGAGTGCTTCGGCTTCCGCGCCCAGTGGATGGACTACGTGGGGCCGGTGGACGGCACGACAGTGGGCCTGGCGGTGTTCGACCACCCGACCAGCTTCCGCTACCCTACCTACTGGCACGTGCGCAACTACGGCCTGATGCACGCGAATTGCTTCGCCTGGCGGGAGTTTCTGGGTCACCCCGGCGTGGACGGCAGCTACGTCCTGCCGGAAGGCGCGCGCCTGCGCTGCACATTCCGCGTCTACCTGCACACCGGCAATACCCAAGAAGCCGGAGTGAAAGAGCGGTACCACGACTTCATCACCCCACCGGTGGTGGAGATTGTTTGAAGTGTCCCTGCTACTAGATTGAGGCCCCAATGGATGGGGTTCTCCTGGATCCTCTGGCGCATCCAAGAGCTGTCCGGGCAGTAGCGTCAAAAGTGCTTTGACCCTCTGTAAGCGTTTGACTATTATGAAGTTTGAAGAGAAGGGTCCGTGAGGTTCTCTGCTTCTATGTCACAACGAAGTTAAGTACAAAAAATCACGAGGCGATCAGCAAGGACGCACTATACATGGACTTCATCGACGAAGTACGCACACGCTCAAGCAGGTTTGCCGAGCGAACCGATCACCTTGACACCGAAGAGGCTACCAAAAACGCACTCGTTCTACCGTTCTTACAGATGATGGGCTATTCAATCTTCGATCCAACTGAGGTTGTACCGGAATTCACAGCAGACGTGGGTTCGAAGAAGGGCGAAAAGGTCGACTACGCCCTCATGCAAGACGGCAAGCCCGCAATTCTAATTGAGTGCAAGATATTCGGCAATAACCTCGATGAAGCAGAGATTTCCCAACTCATTCGCTACTTCACGGTAACTGACGCCCGATTCGGCATTCTCACTGATGGAGTCGTGTATCGGTTCTTCGCTGACCTTGACCAACCCAACGTCATGGACAAGAAGCCCTTCTTCGAGTTCAATATGCTCGACTTTACCGAGGGGGAGGTAGAGGAGCTAAAGCGATTCACAAAAGCAGCCTTCAATTTAGATGAGATCATTGATGCTGCCAGGGAACTGAAGTATACGACAGAAATCAAGCGGTTAATCTCCCGTGAACTTGAGAATCCGTCCGATGAATTCGTTTACTTTGTTGTGAAGCGAGTATACGAAGGTCTGGCAACCCAGGCCATTCGAGAGCAATTTGGCCCTCTTGTCCGACACGCGTTTGGGCAATACATAAACGATCGAATTAGCGATCGCTTGAAGTCTGCCTTGAAACAGGGAGAGCAGGAAGACCAAAAGCTACAGGAGGAAGAAGTCCCACCCGCTTCCGATTCAGTAGATGAACCGGAATACACCTCGCTTGAAGTAGATGCTCTCAATTTAATCAAGGCTGTCTTGCGTGATGTGGTTGATGTTCGACGCCTAGGGCTCCGATCTACGAAGTACTATTGTGGTGTGCTCCTTGACGACAACAATCGAAAGACCGTTTGCAGACTGCTCCTGAGAACGTCGACCCTTAGAATCGTTTTGTTTGACGAGAACAGGTCGGAGGAGCGAATTCGCTTGGCAGACTTAGACGATCTCTTCAGCCATGCGGACAGAATCCGGGCTGAGGTTTCTCGAATTGAGAATTCAATAAAAGGACCCTAAAAGAAATAGCTGCTGTTCAGCATTGATAAGCTTGGGAGCAGGGTTATGCTTCCGTCAAAGTTGCTAGTTAGGCCAACTGCAGTAAAGGCACTCGAGAGGTACTGTATTTGGATTCGTTTCTCAGATGGGGCTGCCGGTGAGATCGATCTTTCGGACTTGGCCGGACGTGGTGTATTCAAGGAATGGTCGAGCCGCTCGATCTTCGAGGCGTTGCATGTTACGCCGGCTGGTGGAGTCGCTCGGAGAGAAGACATCGAGCTTTGCCCCGATGCGCTTTATATGCGGCTTACCAGTGAGTCTGTCGCAGACATCATGCCTCGTGCAATGTACTAAGTGATTGGGAAGTTTGAGAATCTCGGTATCCAATCTCTTGTGCATAGTACTCTAGATTCCTCGCTGCGCTCGGAATGACAGGAATGGTCAAGTCAGTGCACTATCCGATCCAAGAGCTCTACCGATTGAATGCTGTCCGAGACACTGAGGCCGTTTCGCGGAGAACTGGATTCCGGCGTTCGCCGGAATGACGGAAGAAGGCGCAGGTTGCAAGTCTGCGCTACCGGAGCAAATGGGCCAAAGCCATACCCGCAATGGGTTGAGTGGCAGGTTTCCTCGAGAATTCAGAAGATCAAATGGCACAAACTGACCGCACATTCGACGTGACGCGAGAGGAAAATGTCCCCGTACCTATGCGGGACGGGACGATTTTGCGCGCCGACGTGTATCGTCCTGAAGCGCCCGGCGCGTATCCCGTGCTGCTGTGCCGCACGCCGTACAATAAGAGCCCACACGGTCTCAGCGAAGGGCTTGCCGCGCGTGGGTATATCGCCGTGGTGCAGGACGTGCGGGGGCGGTACGCTTCCGCTGGCGAGTTTCGCCCCGGTTTCTATCGCGGCGACACCTATGACGCCGCGGACGGCTACGATACCGTGGAGTGGGCGGCGCGGCTGCCGGGTTCCACCGGCAAGGTCGGTACCTTTGGCAACTCGTACAACGGCTGGACGCAGTGGGAACTTGCCCCCACCCGACCGCCAAGTCTCAAGACCATGTACGCCAGCGGTATTGCCGCCAACTTGCTTGACCGCGAGCTCTCCGCTGTGCTGCGACTTGGGCGTGTGCTGTGGTGGTCCGTCAATACGCTGGCGCCGGACTTGCGACTGCGCGCAAGAAAAACCGATGGGCCCATCACCACTGAGGAGGCCCAGCGCATCTGGGAAGAACAGGACCGCTCCAAGTGGCTGTGGTTCCTGCCGTTGTTGGACATACCTGACCACGTTCTGTCAGATGTCGCGCCGCACTTTCGTTACTGGCTGGAAGACCACACGCTCGACCACTTCGGCTTCTTGCAGAAGCACCAGGATGTGAACGTGCCGGTGCTCAGCGTTACCGGCTGGTACGACCAGCAGATCGGCACCATCAAGCACTTTACCGGCATGACGGCCAATGGCATGACCCAACATGCGCGCGCGAACCAAAAGCTCATCGTCGGCCCGTGGACGCACACCGCCGTGGATCTTCAACGTACGGTGGGTTCGGTAGACTTCGGCCCGAAGGCGGTGCGCGACTACTACGCAATTTCCGATGCCTGGTTCCGCGCCTGGCTCAAGGACGACCCCGGCGGCATCGAAAATTGGCCGCCGATCCAGCTCTTCGTGATGGGCGCGAACCACTGGCGGGGCGAGAACGAATGGCCGCTGGCGCGGACGCAGTACACGGACTTCTATCTCCACAGCGGCGGCAGCGCCAACACGCCTGCTGGTGACGGCGTGCTTTCGCGGGCAGCGCCCACGGACGAGCCGCCGGATGAGTTTCTGTACGATCCGCGCGATCCTGTGATGACCCTCTATTCCGGTCCCGGCCAGCAGGAGCCCCACGACCAAAGCGCGTTGGCGCACCGGCAGGATATTCTCACTTTCGCCACGCCGCCGCTCGAGACACCGCTGGAGGTCACCGGGCCGATCACGGTCACGCTGTGGGCGGCATCATCTGCCTGCGATACCGACTTTGTGGTCAAGCTGATCGACGTGTGGCCGGATGGTTTTGCGCAAGAGCTCTGCCACGGCATCGTCCGCGCCCGCTACCGGGATTCCTACACGGAACCCACGCTTATCGAACCGAATGGCGTCTACAAGTACACGATCCATGTGAATCCAACGAGCAACCTCTTCAGGGCCGGTCACCGCCTGCGTATCGACATCTCCAGCAGCGACTTTCCCAACTTCGACCGCAACCACAACACGGGCCTGGACGACTACGCCGACGGGACGCTGGTTACCGCGCGTCAAACGATCTTTCACGATCACAGCCGGCCGTCGCACGTGACACTGCCGGTGATACCGCAATAGGTGCTCGATTACGCTTGGAAAAAATGTTGACCGTCCACTTTGCGAGAAAGAGACCACGGGTGCACCTGGGTAGCTCTTGCGATTGAAACATGCTGGACGTGCTCTGTGCTTGGCATGGAGAGACGCTTCCGCCGATCGTACTTCGACAGGCCTGTACTGAGCTTATCGAAGTGCTCAGCACGAACGGTGCGAAGGCAAATTGGAGGGAATTCCGTTCGCCCTGAGCCTGTCGAAGGGTAAGAGGCGTGAAGGCGAAGTGGGAGTGATTCTGAGTGTACTTCGACAATCACAGCACGAACGGTGCGAAGGCAAGCTGGAAGCAGTTCCGTTCGCCCTGAGCTTGTCGAAGGGTGAGAGGCGTGAAGGCGAAGTGGGAGCAAATCCGGACGTACTTCGCCAAGCTTAGCACGAACGGCGTGAGGGCAAGCTGGAAGCAGTTCCGTTCGCCCTGAGCCTGTCGAAGGGTGAACGGATGACTGTGTACAATGATTGCATTGCAACCGTCATACCAAAAGGCCGGACACTACTCAAGGAAAGTCACAATGCGCGCTCTTTACTCGAACAATCGCGGCGAAGTGTACCTCAAAGAAGTCCCCGAGCCCACGTTGCAGGGCTCCGGCGTGGTCATTCGGACGATGGCGTCGGTCTTTGGGGCCGGTTCCGAAATGGCGGGCGTGGGACGTCGGAGAAAGGCGCTGGCGGAGGGCCAAGACCCCGGTGCGTTTTCAGAAAAGGCCCACAGCTATCAATCAGCCGGAGAGATTCTGCAGGTGTCGCCTGACTTGCAGGACCGCTTCCAGCCGGGCGACTTGGTGGCGGCGGCAGGCGGCGGGTTCGGCTTTCACGCCGAGCAGGGCTTCGTGTGGAAGCATTCATTTGCCAAGATTCCGGACGGTCTGTCGCCACTGGAAGCCGCGACCACGAACGTGGGCCTCACGGCATTTCACGCCATGCGCCGCGCGGTGCTACAGCCGGGCGAGACGGCGGTGGTGCTCGGTCTCGGCATGGTGGGGCAGATCACGGCGCAGCTCGTCGGCATGGTGGGCGGACAGGTCATTGGCGTGGACCTGCACGAATACCGTTTGGCGAAAGCCCGTGAACTTGGCGCGGCGGCCACGGCGAGCGGCACCGACGACGAAGTGGCTGCTGCAGTGGATGAATTCACCGCAGGCAGGGGCGCGGACGCCGTCTTCGTGGCAACCTCGGCCCGCATCCGCGGTCCGGCGTCTTTGGCCGTGCGCTTGGTGCGGGAGGGCGGCCGGCTGCTGTTTATCGGCCGCGTGATGTGGGACTTCACCCCCACCCACCCGGACGCCGACCCCCACACGAAGGAAATCAACATCCACTGGGTGAACGGACGCGGCCCCGGCAGCCGCGAACGGGACTACCTGCGCGGCGAGACGGACTACCCGGACCGCTTTGTGCGCTGGGACCAGGAGCAGAACCTCCAAGCCCTCCTCGCCCTGCAAGCGACCGGCAAGGTGCGCGTGGACCCGCTGCTCACCCACCGCTTCCCATTCGACCAAGCGCCGGAAGCAGCGGAAGTCGCCATCAATCTGCCCGCGGAAGCCCTTGGCGTAGCATTGGAATACGCATAACGGCAGAATAGTTGTCCAAAGCCCTACACACTCTTAACCGTGGAAATCGATCCGTTCGTCCCGAGGCTGTCCGTCCTGAACTTGCTGCACAAACGAAGTACGAACGGTGGCCAGCGAGAGATGCTGCATTCGTTCGCCTTGAGCCTGTCGAAGGGTAAACGGGCATTGTCGGATCTTCGCTGCCGAACGCGCGGCCTGCGCGGATAACGTTGGCACGTTTCAAAGGCGCAGCACAAAGGCTATACTTCCTAATACAGACACATCCGCTGCTATCCAAACCCCGTCCTGGAGGCGCTCTATGGCTCAAGCCCCGAATGTCTTACTTATCACCACCGACCAGCAGCGCTGGGATACGCTTGGCTGCTATGGGAACAAGAAGGTCAAGACGCCCAACATCGATGCGCTGGCCGCTCAGGGAACTCGCTTTGAACGTCCCTACACGCAGAACACCATCTGCACGCCGGCCCGTGCCTGCCTGCAGACCGGACGTTACATTCACCAGCACGGTGTCACCTTTCAGGCGAATCCCATCGACCGCACGCCGGGACTGCCTCATCATGAGTTGACCTTCATGGAGCACCTTCACGACGTGGGAGGTTACTACACCGCCGCGTTTGGCAAAATCCACATGTGGCCGCCGAAAGGCTTCCGCTTTACGGTGCTGACCGAGGGCAAGGGCTCCCGCTGGACGGAATCATCCGGCCTGTCGTTGGGGCCCGGGCCCCTGGGGCCCATCTACGCCGCCTGGCTGGAAGAGCGGCATCCCGGCGGCTATGAGAAGATTTACACCCAGCGGCGCGAGCCGCAGTACAAAGAGATGACGGCCATCACGAACGTGCTGCCGCTGGAAGACTATATCGACACCTGGATCACCAATAACACCGCCGGTTTCATGCGCGAGAGCCGCGACCGGCCGTTCTTCGCCTGGTGCGGCATTTGCGGTCCCCACGGCCCCCTGGACCCGCCGGAACCGTATGCCAGCATGTACGATCCCGCCGAGGTGGACATGCCGGTGACGTATCTCGCCGACGATAGCGATAAGCCCAAGCACCTGCAGAACGGCGGCGGCCGCTTTGCCAAAGAGCCCGACGACCGCATCATCCGCAACGCCATCGCCAAGTACTGGGGTCTCTGCACCATGATCGACGACATGGTGGGCCAGTTGGTGCAGACGCTGGCCGACGCCGGTACGCTGGACAATACGCTCATCATCTACGTCAGCGACCACGGCGACCACATGGGCGATTGGTCGCGCGGCGGCAAGGGCACGTTCTGGGAGCCGTCGGCGCGGGTGCCGCTCATCGTGATTCCACCCGCCGGTCACGAACGCATTCCGGTGGTGGAGGACGCGGTGGAGACCTTTCAAATTGCCCCCACGATCCTCGACTACGCCGGTATCCCCGTCCCCGAGGCCATGGCCGCCACCAGCTTGCGACCCGTCATCGAAGGAACAGCCAAACTGCCCGGCATGGCGTTCTCCGACTACATCCACGGCGACCGCGTCACGCGCGGCACGGCGGTTATCACCAATCGCTATAAGTACGCCTATTGGGGACAGGAATACGGCAGCGAGTTCTACGACTTGCAGGAAGACCCCCACGAAATGCGCAACCTCGCCCTCGATCCCGCCGCCCAATCCCGCATCCGCGAATACCACGGCCTGCTCACCGAACGCCTACTCGCCACCACCACGCCGCCCCTGGACATGATCGGACCGGAGTGGCCGTAGCGCTGGCGCGGGCTAATTACAGCGACGTAAGCCCATGGGAAACAGCCTGCCCGGGACTCGACGCCGGCAATTCCGGCTGGGTACCGGCGCGGCTTGGCGGTAAATTCGCAGGGCGGGGGATTGCCCCCCATCCGGGACACGTGCGCACAGGAACAATCGGAATCTATGACTCAACCGGAGCGGAGGTGTCACCTTACCGATTCACACCTACCCCATGGATTCGGACGTAGCGGCACAGCAGGCGTCAAGTCACCAATATCCGCGTACTTTTCGATGATGGCACAGGCTTTGTTAACTGCGGTAGCGACATCCTCACCGCGCGCCAGTGACTCCACAACGGTGACCGTAGCGAGATCCTGCAGTTCATGCTGTGGCAAAGGGCGCCCGTGCTCCAGCGAACGCGCGACTGCCGCAACTTCCTCAGGCTTTAGCGTTACCTGAAAGCCCGTTAGTCCAGCGACGGCTTCCCTCTTTGCGGGCATCGATACTCGTTGCTGCATAGCGTGGATAAGTCCCCGCAAAGCCGTAAACGAGCGCTCCGTGCGGGGTGTGCGGGTGGCTATGCCTATGCCAAAGCCGTCATGAACCGGCACGACGAACTCCTGCCCCTCTGGCAGCGCCGCCATACGGTAGATGGCGGGATCGGGACGGTTGTGCGCGTAGGAATACCTCATAGCGGGCGGTATGGATTCGGTTACATTTAAGAGTTCCACGTCGGAAGCCGGTGGTGAAACCTGATGCGTGTGCATGAGATCACGGATAAACTGCAAAGCCGCAACGGCTGCCGGTTCCTGCAAGCGACAGGCCAAGGTGTTTGGGTGTAGCGCTTCCGCCCCGTTTTGCCATAGTGCCCAATAGATGTCTGTTCTGATTTGGTGCCCGTGCGCTACTAACCCCCATCGCTGTATGCCGCCGTCTTCTCCGTAGGTTGTCAACGCGGTCGCCTGCTTTACCAGATCGTCCCAATCCCAACCCGTGTCCACCGGCGGCACCCCTTGCCGGAGAAAGTGACCGGCATGGTAGTAGAGCATGAGCGGCGAGACGCTCACCGGCAGGGCGTAGAGCGCGCCATCGGCTCGATAGCGGTCAAGCGCAACCGGAAAGTACTCCCGCTCAAGAGTCTCTTTATCCGCCCCGCCAAACTGGTCTAAAGGCATCAGGAGGCCGCGCCTCCCCAGCCACTGCGCGAGCTCCGGCCACACGGTCACGAGGTCTGCGTCAAGCTCGTCGAGTAATGCAGCAACCGTGTCAAGTGCCTCGTCAGCCGGCGTCTCCCAATCGGCCCCTGGAAACAATTCCTCAATATACTTTAATTTCAGTTCGTATCTACCCCGTGTTGGGTCAAACGGGCTTTCCGTGTCTCGCTCTAGCGCCGCTAACACATCTTGGTACGCTCCCTCATAGCACCGCACTCCCTGCAATTCAATAGTAACGAACCCAATGTACGCAGCCACGTTTAGCTGGACCGGCTCCAACACCGGCGGCGTGACGCGCCCGCAGCCCACGGCAAGCGCCGCCGATGTTGCGAGTAACGAACGGCGCGAAAGCATAGCCCTGCTCCTTCGGTCACGCTACAGTATTGAGACCGATTCCCTCTCCTTTGCAGTTGGGGCTGACCTGTCTCTCGATAGCTGACGTACACTTGTGCTGTCAATTCCTCCAGGTAGCGGGAGACAAGCCCTAATGCTGTCGCATTAGACTTCATGAAGAAGGAAACCGCGCCCCAGGTCTCCGGTAGCGCAGGTTTGCACCTGTGTTCCTGTACGGTCAATCCTGTGCGTGCCTGTTTCCCTTTGCTCCGGCGGGGGACAAGCCCCCGCGCTACCTTTATGCGAAACCATTGGGGACAAGCCCCCATGCTACCCTTTGGCGGCAAATAGCCGCCGCTCTCCGGCAGTGGCCAAGTGGAGAACGGTGTGTCCTAGTCCCATGGCATCTGCAGCTTGCCTGTCTGCCGAAAATCGTCTATCGTGCTGCACGCGGCGTTTACCACGGTTGCAACGTCGTCGCCGCGACCGAGACTGCCGGTCAATTCGTCCATGACGTGCAGGGGCAGCCCATATTGCGGCCACTCGCGCCCATGAGCCATCGTGTGCTGCACGGCGGCAACCTCTTCCGGGAGGAAATGCTTGTGGGTATCCGCCAGCCCCGCCATTGCTTCCCGGCTCGCGGGGATGACCGCCTGCGCCTGCATGGCGCGCGTGAACCCCCTCAGCGCCGTATACGCCGCTTCCATCTTCGGCGTGCGGGCGGCGATGCCGATGCCAAACGTGGTACGCACCGGCGCCGTGTGCACCTTGCCGCGGGGCAGCGGCGCCATGCGGAAGCCACTTTGCTGATTGAGATGCAAGGGGGGATAGCTGTACAGCAGCGCCGGCGGCGTTTGGTAGATGTAGCTCCACAGATCCCGGCGGGTTGCTATCGGGGAAACACGGTGTTTGTGCATGAGGTCGTGCACGAATTGCAGGGCTGCTACTGCCGCCGGTTCCTGCAAACTGCACTGCAACGTGTCCATATCCACCAGGGACGCCTCATTCTGCCACAGCGCCCAGAAGATGCGCTGTCCGCGGGCCACCAGCCCCCAGCGCAGGGCGAAGCCGCTACTGCCGCGCCGTGTCAGCGTGGCAGCATGCCTAGCTACGTCGTCCCAGTGCCAATTGGTGTCCGGCGGCGGCACCCCCAAACTGGCGAGATATGCTTCGTCGTAGAAGAGCATGAGCGGGGCCGCATCCACCGGCAGCGCGTATTGCACGCCGTCTACTTGATATTGGTTGAGTACGCTTGGGTAGAACTCGCGGTTGAGCTCAGTGCTTTCGGGTCCCGTGAAGCGGTCTAGCGGCAGCAAGAGCCCGCTCCTGCCCCACCACCGGGCTTCTTCCGGCCACACGGTCACGAGGTCGGCCTCAAGGCTATCCAGAATGCCCGCTGCAGCCTCGAGTGCGGCCGCTTGCCCCTCCTGAAATTCCTCCTGCGATCTGGGCGGCTCTTCCATTTTCGAATAATCATCCTCGAAGAACCGCAGCGCGAGCGTGTAGCCGCCGCGCACCGGGCCGAAAGGGCTGTCCCTATCCTCCGCAAGCACCGCGGCCGCCTGTTGGTATTTCTCTTCAGGACTCTCGTGCAACCCGCCTGCGCCAGACGCCGTGCTAAGGGACGCGTACTTTGTGAATGCTGCGACGTTTATCTCAGAGGACTGCGGCGCTACAGGGGACGAGACCCGTGCCCCGAACGCACTGCACCCGGCGGCGAGCGCCGCCGGGACCGCAAGTAACGATCGACGCGTAAGCATTATCTTGCTTCCCTAACTCTTGTCCTCGGAACGCAATTTCGGATTGGTCGCTCGCATGACTGCATCAATGGGAGTCTCCTTCTTCCTGGGAGGAGACGCCTAGAAAACCTGCGGTCTAGTACTCGTGGGCGATGGAGCAGGCCTGATTGACGATGGTTGCCACGTCGTCGCCCCGGCCGAGACTCTGTGTCAATTCCCACATAATTTGCAATTGCAACCCGTGCTGCGGCCATTCGCGCCCGTGATCTAGAGAACTCTGCACCGCTACGACCTCCTCCGGACTAATATCCGTGCGGATGTCTGCCAAGCGCGCGACGGCCTCTCTACCGGCAGGTATAGCCACATGCTCCTGCATGGCGCGGTTGAAGCCTTTTAGGGCCATGAACGCCGCCTCCGTTCTTTGCGTGCGGGCGGCGATGCCGATCCCAAGATGGGTTCTTACCGGCGTTGCGGACACCTTGCCCCGAGGCAGCGACGCCATGCGAAAGCTATTCCTCTGATTGAGAATCATGGGAGGATAGTCGTATAACATGGCCGGCGGCGTTACCCAGAGGTAGTCCCAAAGGTCCCGCATCTCTGCCAACGGTGAGACGCGGTGCTTGTGCAGCAGGTCGTGCACGAATTTCAGAGCTTCCACAGCCGCTGGTTCCTGCAAGTGGCATTGTTGCGTATCTACATCAACTATGGTTGCTTCATTTTGCCAGAGTGCCCAGGAGACGCCATTGGCATGCGCGATCAGGCCCCAACGCGCCACCGTGCCGTTTTGTTTCGAAGCTATGAGCTTGACGGCACTTCTCACCAGGTCATCCCAATCCCAAGTCGCGTCCGGCATCGGCACACCTTGATTGAAGAAGTGTTCCGGATCGTAGAAGAGCATGAGCGGGGCCGTGTCCACCGGCAGCGCGTAGAGCGCGCCGTCGCGCCGGTATTGATTGAGTGCGGTGGGGAAGAATTCCCGATTGAGTTCAGACTCCTCGGCGCCGCTGAAGCGATCTAAAGGCAGCAGGAGCCCTTTCTCGCCCCACCACCGGGCCTCATGCGGCCAAACGGTCACGAGGTCGGCATCAAGGGTATCCAACGTCTCTGCAACCGAGGCAAGGCTTGCCTCCCGGGCCACTTCGATCTCTTCATCCGTCTTGGGCTCTTCAGCGGCCTCTTCATACGGTGGGTAAAAGTTCTCTACAAACCGCAGTGCCAGCGAGTATCCGCCGCGCTTCGGGCCGTACGCATTAGCCTCATCTTCCTCAAGCGCTACCAGGGCCCGTTCGAACCTATCTTCATTGTCGTCGCCATCTACGTAACTGCCGTAGGGCATTGAGAGATAAATGGATCTCGTGAATGCCGCGACTTTAACTTCCGCATCCTGCGGCGCGCTAGGCGGCGCAAAGGGTTTCCACGCCGTACTGCAGCCGGCAGCAAGGACCGCCGAACCTCCGAGAACTGCCGTGCTTCCCAGTAACGAACGACGTGTAAGCATTGCTCTGCTCCTTTCCCCCAAAGTGCAGTTCTAGACAGTTTGGCAATCGCTTGTGAAAACGCTCATGTCGTCTGGCAAGAGCGCCAAGCGACGCCTTGGTTTTACGACGCCTACACACCCCCAAGCCTTTGCCCAATCCGGCGCCTAGTATTGAATCCATGGTTGCACAGAGATGCAGTATGTCAAGCATTAAAGGACGAAGTCCTGCCGCTTGGGCAGGACTTGAAATGGCATTTTGAAGGCAAGACACGCCGTGGATCCCTCATATTGCAAGGAATCGGGGGTCTTTGCAATGCTGCCTAAGAAACAGCTAAGAATCTAGACATTATGCGGGTATCACTGTAAAGATCGTGCGCGAAGACCACCACATCTCACGCGTATGAAAGGGGGAGGCAGCGGTGAGGCCTTTCCGCTCCACTGCTCCGGCTAGGCCTCGGCGTACCGCTCCGGCTCCTGCTCGAAGGCGGCCTGGCAGTGGCCGCAGCAGAAGTAGTAGACCGTGCCCCGGTACTCTACCTTGGTCTCGGCAGTAGCAGTGTCTACTGATTCATTACAGGTTGCGCATTTTGCCATTGTGGCGCTCCTTTCAGCGTCTATTCGATCGTGGCCGGTGTCTGCATGAGAGTGGGCTTGCTCCTGCCGTCCGGCCAGTGGCAAGGCGTAAGCCTCTGTATGCTACGTTCATTCTACGCAATTTCCCATTTGGATTTCGCAATGACCGTGTCTCCAAAGTGATCCACTCTTGCCGGACTGCCGGTGCCGCTACCCACGAGACTCTTGCACTTGCCGTAGCGCGGGGACTTGCGCCTCATGCTTTCGCGTTAAGCTAGCAAGAGGGCTTACCGCAGGAGTAAGTAGCACAGGGCGTATTTTCCAACATTGTCACACGAGAGAATAGGGCACATAGAGACTTTCCCTACAGCAGACGCAGGTTGCAAACCTGCGCTACCGAGGATGTGAGCGGATCGAGAGTCTCGTTTCCCTCGCCACAGTGGTTTGCGCGACTGCATGTTGACTATTACCCCCGCTGCCTAACGCGCAAGCAGTTGAACGCAATATGGGTGCTCAGCTAGAGTCCGAGTTTTCCGCGAACAGAGTTCGACGCTGCGCTCGGAAAGACGCTCCTCGGACGCTTCCAAAAAGGCTGAACGCACATCTGCCCTCCTCCCTCTTTACTCCTAGAAGGTCCTCATACGATGCTCCGCAAACGCAGGGAGTTTGTCACCACTGAGACCGATGAAAGCGCCATCGCCCCCGCTGCGAGCATGGGGCTAAGGACGATGCCGAATAGAGGATACAAAACGCCTGCCGCCACCGGGATGAGCACCACGTTGTAGCCAAACGCCCAGCCCAGGTTTTGCCAAATGGTGCGGCGCGTAGCTCGGGAGAGCGTGAAAGCGGTCTCCAGGGCGCCGAGGTTCTCGCCCATGAGGGTAATGTCCGCGGCTTCCAGCGCCACGTCGGCGCCGGCCCCCAGCGCAATGCCCACGTCGGCCTGGGCGAGCCCTGGAGCGTCGTTTATGCCGTCTCCCACCATGGCGACGACCTCATTAGCTTCTTGCCGCTTCTGAATGACCGCCGCTTTCTGCCCGGGCATAACCTCCGCCAACACGTTTTCAATGCCGAGTTGAGCGGCAATTGCGTGAGCAGTGCGCACCGCGTCACCCGTGAGCATCACTATCGCCAGTCCCCGGGCGCGCAGCGTTTGGACCATTGCCTGGGCGCTTGGCTTGAGCGCGTCGGCTACCGCGATCGTGCCTACCACCGCGCCATCGAGAGCCACCAAGAGCACGGTCTTGCCAACGTCGTTGAATGCTTGCACCTGCGCTTCGAGCGCGGCGAGCGATTGTTGGTCCACCCCGCTCTCTGCCATGTAGGCTTGATTGCCGACCCGAACGAGCTTGCCTGCTACCTCTGCGCGGATACCCCGCCCCGGCGCTGCGATGAAGCCCACGGCGGGAGGGATTGCCAGGCCTCTGGCCTGCGCTGCCCGCACCACCGCTTGACTCAAGGGATGCTCGCTAGACTGTTCCGACGCAGCGGCGAGACGGAGCAACTCGGATTCGGACATGCCCCTTGCGATTATATTCGTAACTTCCGGTGTACCTTGGGTCAGCGTGCCCGTCTTGTCCAGGACTACCGTGGTCACACTATGTAAGCGTTCCAGCGCCTCCGCATCGCGCACGAGCACGCCCTTGGCGGCGCCTGCGCCCATGGCAACCATCACAGCCGTAGGTGTCGCCAGGCCCAGCGCGCAGGGACAGGCTATGATGAGGACCGCCACAAAGGCCAGCAGCGCAGGCGTAAATGTCGGCTCGGGTCCAACGAGAAACCAAACGAGAAACGTGAGCAGGGCAACACCGATCACGACGGGCACAAAGTGAGCGGCGATGCGGTCCGTTAGTCGTTGGAGCGGCGCTTTAGATCCCTGGGCCTCTTCAATCAAGCGCACGATATGCGCAAGCGCGGTGTCTTTGCCTACTCGCGAGGCGCGGAAGGTGAATGCTCCGGTCGTATTCAGCGAACCGCCCACGACTTCAGCTCCGGGGCCTTTTTCCACCGGCATGCTCTCGCCCGTGAGCATCGACTCATCGACCGCGCTCTGCCCTTCGATCACTACACCGTCCACCGGCACGCGATCTCCAGGTCTCACTTGCATGACATCGCCTACGGCTACCTGAGCCAGCGGAATTTCCTCGGGTGTGCCGTCACGTACGACCAACGCAATCTGCGGTTGGAAGTCCATCAAGGCGTGGATAGCAGTCGCGGTCTGGCGTTTCGCGCGTGTCTCCAGGTAACGCCCCAGCAGAATCAGGGTGATTATGACCGCAGCCGTATCGAAATAGTGCGGGGCTTCGCCGCTTACAGCCTGGCCGGCAAAGAATTCCGGCGCCAGCGCAGTCGCCACACTGAAGAAGTAGGCTGCGCTCGTTCCGATGGCGATGAGCACATTCATATCGAAGGCAAAATGCCTCAGCGTTGCCCACGCGCCCCGGTAGAAGCGCCAACCCGCCCAGAACTGCACGGGCGTCGCCAATGCCCACAGCAGGAAGGGGTTTTCAATTATGGAGCCGCGCACAAAGGGCAGGAATTGGCCTCCCATGCTGCCAAGCAGGATCACGAGAGAAAGCGCCAGAGAGACGCCCAATTGGACACGCAAGTCGCGTTGCGCCGCACTCCTCGCCGCAGGCGCGGCTACCTCTTGGTCCGCAGCCGGATCTTGTTCTTCGTCTTCCAACGTGTAACCGGCAGCAGCGGCCGCTGCTTTGAGCGCGTTCACTTCAGTTACGTCGGGAAGATGAGAGACGAGAATTTGCTCTGCAGCCAGATTGACGTTCGCACTCAGGACTCCCGGCACAGCGTGGAGCGCCGCTTCAACGCGGCTGACCGCCGAGCCGTCCTGCATGCCGGGCACGCGCAACGTACGCTTGACGACGGCAGGAGTATAGCCCGCTGCTGTCACGGCCTGCGCGACGGCGGCGGGTGTCACTGCGTCCGGGTCGTATGACACTTGCGCGCGTTCCGTCGCCAAGTTTACGGCCGCTTCATGCACGCCGGGCAGGCGCGTGATGGCTTCTTCGATTCGCCATACGCAGGCCGCGCACGTCATGCCCTCTACGGCCAGCGCAAGAGACTCTTTTCGCTTTGTATGTTCAGCAATTGCCATGGATCAACTTTCTTGGAATTGAGAACCTGGCAGCGGAGCCGGCAGAAAGAACCTGGCCCAGTCAATTGCCGCTTGTTGGCGCCGCTCTATGCACAAGCCTCCAGCGGCGCACCAACTACATCACTATCTTTATACTACTGGGGGGTATAATCGATGGTCAAGACCTGTAGCAGACTAGCATGTACTCCTCTGGTACCGTTCGTGTTGAGGGCTGCGCGAGCCCTGCTACGTGCAGCCTGAACGAATTGCAGGTCTAATGTAATCTTGCCCGTGCCTCCGCACTGCATCTAGTCTCATGGCTAATTCGAACTGGCCCGGCGCTCTAGTATGAGAAATCCCGGCCAATTGCACGCATTCTCAGAATTCAATGGCCAATCGGATGTGTTCGCGCGGCGCGCCATTGCAAACTCCCATCTATACCGAGAGAGGGAATGCGTCGCATTCCCTCTCCATCGTCCAACTGAGTTGCTAGGATGTTCAGCCTAGGCCGGCAGTATGGGCAGATTCACGGTCACACCGGTCTGCACCGCGATCTTGCCCGCTTCCAGGATTTCCTGTCCGTCCCGGTTGAAAGCGGGGTCGCACGGCGTTTCGATGGGCGTGCCGCTCTGCAGCGCGTGGACGAAGTACGCAGGTCCGTTCTGCATGTGCGGTTCCGGCAGCGGCGGCACGTCGATGATGTCGCCTTCGGGGTTCTCCTGCGTGCAGTGCTTGAGCTGCTCTCTGCCAACCATGGTTACGCTGCCTTCGGTGCCGTTAATGACCGGCCCGTGGATCGGCTCGGGTCCGAAGCGGGTCCAGGTGGCCTGGCTGACGCAGAGCGCGTCGTCGTAACGCAGCAGCAGTACGGCATTGTCCTCGGACCGTACCGGCTTCACCAGCGTGTCGGCCATGCCGCAGACCTGGCGGGGCTGCTTGCCGAGAATCCACGTAAAGACATTGGCCGCATAGCAGCAGTAGTCCAGCAACACGCCACCGCCGTCCTGCGGGCGGTACCACCACGTGTCAAAGTCGCCGGTGGGTCCCATGTGTCCGCCCCGAAAAGCGATCTGAAAGACCTGCCCCAACGCACCGGACTGCGCAATCTCGCGCGCCCGCCGCAAGGCCGGACCCCACGCCGTGGGAAAGTTGATCATTAGCGTCACACCATGCTGTTCGCACGCGGCGATCATGCGGTCGGCATCCGAGAGGCTCGCGGCAAACGGCTTCTCCAACATGATGTGAATGCCGCGCTGCGCCAGCGCCTCCACGTATTTGACGTGATCGGCATTGGTGGAACAAATGAGCGCACCATCCGGCTGGCGCTCGTCGAGAAGTCGTTCATAGTCGGCAAAGACCATGTCATCGTCAAACTCGTTGCGCTCCTTGGTGAGAGCGCGGCGTTTGGGATTGGGATCGGCAAAGCCGACAAACTCAGCGCCTTCTTGCTCTTGCGCCTGCCTGATCAAGCTGTGTATGTGGGGGTGTGCCGATTCGAGGGCAACAATTTTGACTCTTCCCGACATGGATGCCTCCTTGCTGAAAAACGTAATCTACCCGCTGCTATGCCCATTTTGCCGGACCGCCTACGCTCCGAGACTGCTATCTATGTGGGAGCAGGCGACTTCAAGCCGATTCTAGGGCGGCAACTGCTTTGCCCATGATAATGACACGGATGCACCCCCCTGGCAACTCGATTTTTTCGTGAAATAGTGTCATCAAAGCAGGATTAGTGCTACACTCTAAGCAGGATCGTACACAAGAGGAGGAAAGCGTGAGTAATGCGATGAAACACCCCGAAACGTGGGTGAAGCGGGTAATGTGGAGTGTCGTCGCACTGGCCCTCATTCATATTCTATGGGGAGCGGTGGTACGGGCAACGGGCTCGGGACTGGGGTGTCCCGATTGGCCGCTCTGTTCAGGTCAAGTGATTCCGCCTTTCGAAACGGCAGCAGTCATTGAGTTTGTGCATCGCTTCCTGGCGTTGTTCTTGACCGTTGGCGTGGTCTGGGTGTTAGTCAAGGCGTGGTTCGGTCAAGGCAGCCTGCGCCAGATACGACCCATCGTGCTTGCATTCTCCATCTTGCTCGTTGTGCAGATTGTGCTGGGTGCAGTGACGGTACTCACAGAGTTACCGGCTCTGCTCGTGGGTTCCCATCTCACGATTTCCATGCTCTTTATTGCCGCGACTGTAATGGGCGCCGTACATGTGCAGAATCGTGCGCTGAGTATAGATGGCATGCCGAGATGGCGGGGTATTGCCGCCCTAGCGGCCGGCCTGCTCGTCGTGGTCTCCGGCGCATTGGTCGTCGGCATGGGAGCCGGAATTGCTTGCCACGGCGTGCTGAGCTGCGATGGCGGGGGCGGCTCAAGCCGTGTCCTCGAGGAAGTGCATATGGGCCACAGGTATGCTTCCTACGTCTTCGCGATTGCCCTCGCGCTGCTGGCGGGCTGGCGTTTGCGCGTGGACCAAACCAGTGCGAAATACCTGGGAATTCTCGTGATCGCACTCCTGGCGTTGCAGATCACACTTGGCTTTACGCAGGTGCTCATGGGCTTGCCTACGGCGCTGCGCGTCGCCCACGTCTTCACCGCCTCCTTGATCATGGCTGCGGGAACGGCGCTCTTCTTCTGGCCGCTTACCCGCGAAGCCGAGCAAACGCAAGAAATCGCCGCCCCGGTCGCGTCGCACACTGAATCGGCTGCGCCCGACCCGGCATGAACATGTGAAAATCGGCATCACGTACAAAACGAGCGCCGACCGTCGGCGCTTGGCATTGCACCAAATTGGGCAACGCCAACTCATAAGCAAGTCTACAGTAATTCATAGCAATAGCTGCGAATACTACATTCATAGCTGTACGGAGATCAACCCTACTATTGGGATGCCTTGCGCCAGTTCTGTAGAAGCATGGGTATCTTTGCGCGACGCGGCAACTCAGACCACTTGCCGTAGGCCTTGCCCACCAACTTTTCAGCCCATTGCAACGATTCAGGCGTCAGACCGAGACCGCTAAACAAAACCTCTCCACCCTCAGGCTGATCGAGAACACCAGCTACCGGAAAGGCACTCCCCTCACCTTCTTGGTTGGTCAGTACGCGCTACATGCCGCGATATCCGCTCGATATGGTACGGCGGAGCCAACTTCCACGTCCTCGCCGCACGAGCCGCCGCCCTTGCGCCCAAGGCCACCAACTCGGCATCCGTTTCCTTCAACTCGTTGATCGCAATGCGCTGGGCACCATATCGCGCAAACGCCAACTGATCGCCCGTCAGCTCGCCTGTTGCCTGCTCACCCTGACGGATGCCAGCATCAATATGCTCCTGCCGCCGCAGTATTTCCGCAGCAACATCCTGACCAATCGCATACGGCACGCGGTCGCCCTCAAAACGCACGGCTTTCTCGCCGTCTACATAATAGGCACCATCCTGTTGATTCGCCAGCAATCGTGCCACGCGCAACTCAGCCGCCGATATATCGCGGCCAAGCAACCCGCGCACACCTTCTTCAAACGTCACGCTTGCTTGTTCTTCTCCCATGTCGGCCGCTGTGCCGCCTGCGCCTTCCGGCAGCTTGGGCCTTAATCGGGTGCGCTCAATGGGATCGTCGTACTCCTGTTTGTATCCAAACACCCGTGCCACTGTAGTCTTGACACTTTGCAGCGGTTCTTGGACCCACGTAGGTAGTTTTTGCAAATAAAGTGTCTTCAGTGGTGTAACAATATGATGGTAGCCTGAAAAACGTTGGCAGACTTCCGTTAGCTTATTGTTGCGGTCGCCTCGGGCCGCTCGCACCAACTCGGCTGCCACTGCCTGAGTCGGATCCAGTTCCATCTCTTCCAAGAACCGTGAGGACTTCGGTCGATCGTCCTGCCCTTCTTCTGGATTCTTTTCACTTTTTCCCAACAGTGCAGGAGCACCAATGAATATCTCGCTGCTCGCCCGTGTTGCCGCGACATAGAACAATCGCCGCTCGTTTTCAAGCCATTCCGATGGCTTCGGCGTACGTTTTGGATCATCCCTGTGGTAAGTTGGATTGTCATTCTTGCCTATCACAGGCAAGTGCCTTTCCTTACAATCGGGAATAATGACGTATTTGAACTCTAGCCCCTTGACGCTGTGGATAGTCGACATCTTGATGCATTCGTGATCGGGTCGGCCTAGGGTTGTATCGGTATTGTCCACATGACCAATGAACTGAATCCAATCCAATTCAATCCACTTTGCATAGGAAATGAATGCCTTCACTGTCTCCATGCGTGAAAGTGCCTCTACATCATGGCCGTAATAGTCCGAGTAATGTTGTCGAAACCCCACTTCTTTGTCTATCCACTCAAGTATTTGACTGGCCGGGGCGAGCTTACCGTCTCTATGTAATCGGCGGTGAATGTCTTCCAGAATCGATGTCAGGTCTTCTAGGTTCTCTTTGGCGGTACCTCGAGAGAACTGCGATTTGTCCTGTATCGTCTCCCAAAGCAAATCTCCTAGACTCATTTCTCTTTGTTGTCCAGAATTCAGCATTCGTTCTACATCTCTTCGCAAGAGAAACCGCCTAGGCTTGTTGGCGACACCTAGAAACTGTTGACTAGCGGCAGAATTGAGGACCTCATTCATGCTTGCACCGAGGCGTACGTAATTGAGGAGTGCTTGGCACTCACCTTCCTGCAAGAATGGAGCGCGTCCAATCACCTTGAAAGGTATCTGCTTAGTCAAGAATTCCATGGAGATTGAGTTTAGCTGGGAGTAGGTGCGGCCCAGTACCCGAATCTCAGAAGGAGCGACTCCCTTGTCTTTTACCAGAGAAACGATCTCTTCCGCTAGTAGTCGATTGGCACTCTCTCCTTGATCCTCTCGATCAGTAATGAGAGTTACCTTGCTGTCGTCTGCTGGATCATTGGTAATCAAGTCTTTGTTGTAGCGGCTCGCATTGTGGAGGATTACATTGTAGCTTGACTGCGCGATGCTATAGCCAAATCGGAAGGAGTTAGTCAGTGTATAGGCGCGATGCCGCTTGTTATCAAATACATTCTCGAATCCGCCAAGTATGAAATCGCTGCGCGCTCCCCGCCACTCATAGATCGTCTGGTCGTCATCGCCTACCACCATTATGTCGGCTCCATCTCTGGCCAAGAACTCAATTAGCTTCTGTTGACCAAAGTTGACGTCTTGGTATTCGTCCACGATTATGTATCGCAGCTTATTTGATGTCGATTGCCGCGACAGATTATCCTTTTCGAGTGCGCTTAGTGCTAAGGGAACGAAGTCATCGTACGTAATGGCATTGTCGCTTAGCCGAATCTCTTCATACTCCTTGTACACCGCTATGTAATTGTCACCGCCTTCACCGTGGTAACCTGCTTGAGACGGAGGGGTCAAAGTTCCCTTCCACAGACCAATCGCAAGCCCAGCCTCAGCAACATCAATTTCGTCCTCATCCAGTCTCTTTGTTCGGCACACCTGGGAGATGGCTTTTTTTAGAGCCAAATGGGCAAGCCCCTCGGAGTCACCAATCCAAGTACGGTATCCTAAAGTATTTATCACCCCATACGAATAGCCATGGAAAGTCTGGACTGGAGGCTGCTGCCCTTCGGACACTCCAATCTCGGTGAGCTTCTCGATAAACTGTTCACGTGCATACCGGTTGAACATCAACACCTGGATTTGGTGTGAGGCTACTTGGTGTTCTTGAAGCAAATGCTTAATGCGGTACGCCATGGTCGTAGTCTTTCCGGAACCAGCCACAGCAAGCACCTTACCGTGCAGCCCGTCAGGATGCTCTATTACCTGTTGTTGCTCGTTGGTCAGTTCCGTCATATGGTCACTACCTCACCCATGGTCACCCGGAATGGACTGGTACTCTATATCGCTGCGAAAAGCAAGTACGAAGAACGGGTACCCCTAGGGATACCCGTTTACTTACATGCTTGGCAGCCTTCACTTGGCATTCTAGTCCGTTATGGAATTCGACTTCAAGCTAACTTCCGCTGCTAAGCGCAGCCGTGGAAAAGACCACATGGAAGGGCTTGCAATAGATCACGATGCTGTTAATGGGGTCGATGGCAATGTCAGCCGCAATCTCGTAGTTTTGGCTGCCTACGTTCCCTTTGAGCCCACCCAGATCGATGTATCCTTCCTCAAGGTCGGCACGATTGACAGGGTCGGCATGGTTCGCCAGCAATACATGCAGTTGCGGGCCGTTGGTCACGCGGAAGTCCTCGAACCGCAGCAGGTGCGTGCCGTCCGCCAAGCGGTAGAGCGTCACAGTGCCGGTACCTTTATGGAATTCGTCGGCATCTTGGAACTGGCCCTCCGCAACCACCACCGGTTGGGCGTCATTCGCCATCTCCGGCATATCTTCTTCCATCTCTTTATCCGGCATTTTGGCCGCCGCATCCATTACGTCTGCGGCTACCTTCTCACGCTCGTCCTCCGACATTTCATCCATTTCTGCGGCGGTCGGGATCTCGAATGGGAGTTCCTCTTCGACAACCGTGTTGATAAACAAGGGCGACCCGAGCCACCAAGCCCCCGCGCCACCAACCACGACGACGATCAAGCCAATTGCAATCAGCAATGCCCGCCTATTCATGAGTTCTACTCCTTTGTAGCGGCACATTCGGTCCTTATTTACATAGTATCATCAGACCTTGCCAAACACGTTCCGAATCTGGTTGTCTTTAGGGCCGCGATCCCCTAAATCTACGCCAAATTCCGATTAGGGAAGTCGATCTTGGGAAAGGTATCAATAGCCGGCGCAGGCGCTGTGCAGGGCCGCAGCCGTGTGCGAACGCGTGCGTGTCTCACGCGCGCGGGAGGCACAATTTCGGCGATTGAGTGTTCGGGGATGGGGTGGGGGAAAACGCAGGCCCCTCCGCGCTGGAGGGGCCATAGCATTCATTGTGCGGAGCTGTCACTAAAACTCAGGCGTGCCCTCAACTTCGACATCTTCCTTCGGCACGTCGGCGACCAGCGCCTCAGTAGTGAGCACCATCGAAGCAACCGAGGTCGCATTTTCGACTGCTGAGCGCGCCACTTTGAGGGGGTCGATAATCCCCGCCTCTATCATGTCCACGTACTCACCGGTCAGCACATTATAGCCCGTATTCTTGTTGCGCCGGTTCTTCGCCAAACGCTGCACGTCTTGGGCAATAACCGCGTCATCCAGTCCAGCGTTGTGGGCGATGCGCTTGAGCGGCGCTCCCAAGGCCTTGCGCATTACCGGTATCGCCACCGCTTCATCGCCTTTCAATCGCAGGCGATCCAGGCCGGACGCCGCGTTAATGAGGGCAATCCCGCCGCCAGGCACAATGCCCTCCTCGACTGCGGCGCGCGTGGCTGAAAGCGCATCGTCAATGCGGTCTTTCCTCTCCTTCAACTCAATCTCGGTGGCTGCGCCCACGTGAATCACTGCTACGCCGCCGGAGAGTTTGGCTACGCGCTCCTCCAGCTTTTCGCGATCGAATTCAGGGGCGCCATCCTTCAACCGCGACTTGATCTGGTTCACACGCGCGGCAATCTCGTCGACGTCTCCATGCCCCTCGATAATGGCAGTGGTGTCTTTATCTGCGACAATCCGGCGCGCGCGGCCAAGATCTTCAATCTCCACTTCCTCGATGCGTTTCCCGGCCTCTTCAGAAATTAACTGGCCGCCGGTGACGATAGCAATATCTCGCAGCGTTTCCTTGCGCCGGTCGCCGAACCCAGGCACCTTCACCGCGATACAATTCAAAACACCGCGTGATTTATTGGTGATGAGCATTGCCAGGGCATGGGAATCTACTTCCAAGGCAATGATGGCCAGATTCTTCTCGCCGCGTTGCACCATGCGCTCCAAGAGCGGCAAGATCTCTTCCAGTGACTCAATCTTCTGGTCGGTAATGAAGATGTATGGCTCTTCGATTACGGCATGCATATTGAGGGAGTCGGTAATGAAGTACGGAGAGAGAAGACCCTGATCGAATTCCATCCCTTCCGCGTATTCGACTGAAATGCCAAGACTCTGTCCCTCTTCCACGGTGATAAGGCCGTCTCTACCCACTCTGTCCATCACTTCGCCGATGAGTTCACCGATGCCGGCATCGCCAGCCGAAATAGTGGCAACTTCGGTAACCTGGTCCTTGCCGCTTACCGGCGTGGAAGACTTTCTCAACTCCTCGACCACTGACCGAGCGGCCTTCTCCAGACCGCGCTTCAGAATCATGGGATTGGCGCCCGCGACGATGTGGCGATGTCCTTCAGTTATGAGCGTGTGGGCAAGCACGGTGGCGGTAGTCGTGCCGTCACCGGCAACGTCATTGGTCTTGCTCGCGGCCTGTATCATGAGCTGAGCGCCCATATTCTCGAAGTTGTCGACCAGCTCAATTTCCTTGGCAACGGTGACACCGTCGTGCGTAACGATAGGGAGCTTGTCCTTGTAGCTCAGCGCCACGTTGCGCCCCTTGGGGCCAAGTGTGGCTTGAACCGTGTCGGCGACTTGCTCAACTCCGCTCATCATGGCGTTACGCGCATCTTCGCTAAAGATTATGATCCTGGGCATGTATATCGTCTCCTCATTCAATCGGCGAGAGTCGTAGCTACTTGGCGATTCGTGCTTGCAGATTCTGTGTCATGGAATTGCTCATTCATCGTGTCAAGCAAAATTGTGCAGTAGCACAGGGATTCACTGTATGCTACATGCTCGTTAATGTCAAATTACCCGCAAATTCTGCAGGATGCGCGCGTGATTTTTGCTGAATTGCGGTTCAGCCGTGCAGTATCGCCCAAACTTCAGCACTTTGGCATAAGGGAGAGTGCAACTTGCAGCGCTCGGCAGAGCGAACCATGTCGTAGTCTTTCTCGTCGCATGCACAGACTGGGCGCGGACGTCGTATCCGGCCGTTTTCTCCCTAGCGAGACCTTTGCGTAACTCTTGCCGGTACGGGAAAGTCCCCTCTCCCGCCGGGAGAGGGTTAGGGTGAGGGGGAGATTCCCGCAATCTGGGAGCTTTTTTCCCGTTATTGCACTTTTGCGTATCGGACTTGCAGGTAAGGAGGATGGGGCAAGCAGAAATCCCCTCACCCCGGCCCTCTCCCCCAGGGAGAGGGAGTGCCCTTGCTTGAAAGTGGGGTTATGCAAGGTTCTCCGCCGGGAGAGGGCGAGAGCCTGCCCCGAACTCGATACAGCGTATCGACACGATACGGGGGTGAGGGGGAGATTCCTGCAATCTGGGAGCTTTTTTCCCGTAATTGCACTCTTTTGTATCGGTCTTGCTGGAAAAGATGACGGGTTAAGCAGAAATCCCCTCACCCCGGCCCTCTCCCCAAGGAGAGGGGGTAGTACTTGCGCATCCGGCCGGGGTTACGCAATGGTCTCCTGGCGGAGTGGCAACACTGTTTTGACGAGAAGAGTACAATACGAAGGAATGCAACGCTAGATAGGTCGGTAGTAGCATCAAGAGAGTCCGGAAGGGGGTGAACACCGTGGCACGTGCAGAGACATTTAAGGGCTTCCGCAGGCCGGACGGTCGCGTAGGTATTCGCAACCACCTGGCAATTCTGCCATCAGTGATTTGTTCGTCTACCGTGGGCCAGCGCATCACGGAACTCGTGCCCGGAGCGGTGACGACAATTCACCAATACGGATGTGGTCAATTGGGGGCGGATGCGGACCTCTTTGTGCAAACCATGGTTGGCACCGGCAGCAATCCAAACGTCGGGGCTGTCATCGTGGTCGGGCTGGGCTGCGAGACAGCAGAAGCGCCTCTTATTGCCGAAGGCATCGCCAAGACCGGCAAGCCGGTGGAGCTCATCGTGATACAAGAGGCCGGCGGCTCCATCAAGACAATCCAGGGAGGCGCGCAAATGGCGCAGAAGCTGCAGTCCAAGCTTTCCACCATGCAGCGGGAGGAATTCCCACTCTCGGAGCTCGTCTTGGCAACCGAGTGCGGCGGATCCGACACTACCAGCGGGTTGTCCAGCAATCCCATTACCGGTGTAGTCTCCGATATGCTGGTGGAAGCCGGCGGCACGGTGATGATTAGCGAAGCTGCGGAGTTCATTGGCGCGGAGCACATCTTTGCCCAGCGGGCGCGCGAGCCGGAAATCGGCGAGCAACTCATCGGGGTGGTTCGCAAGGCTGAAGAGGACGCGCTGAAGATGGGTGTGTCGATTCGGGGCGCAAATCCCGCGCCGGGCAACATTCAGGGCGGTCTAACGACTATCGAAGAAAAGTCGCTGGGCTGCATCTACAAGGGCGGCACGACCGTCCTGGAAGAGGTGATCGGCTATGCCGACTACCCCAGCAAAAAGGGCCTGGTGGTGATGGACACCCCGGGCTACGACTCGGAATCGGTTACCGGCATGGTGGCCGGCGGCGCGCAGGTCTGCATCTTTACCACCGGACGCGGCTCTCCGCTCGGCAATCCGGTGGCGCCGGTAATTAAGGTGTGTGCCAATCCGCAGACTGTGGAGAAAATGCAGGACAACATCGACTTCTCCGGTGTGCCGGTGCTGGAAGGCACGGCCAGCATCCGCGAGTTGGGCGAGCAGTTGTTCGACCTTACGCTCGATACCGTCAACGGCTTACTCACGGCAACGGAAATCCTGGGTCATCGTGAATTCGCTCCCCACCGAATTGGGCCGACGATGTAGTCTGCCGATCACGCGGACTGCTTGGTTGCTTGACCATGCTGCCGCCACTACGCTGCTCAACCGTCATTGCCATGAAAACAGCACGAGGGACTCCGTCATTCCCGCGAAAGCTCGCCCCCGTGCGGGGGCGCGGAATCTATCCTCGCCGCCCACACCCTGGATTCCGGCCTGCGCCGGAACTGTACATGTCAGGTAATTCGTTGACAGATTTGAGAACAAGAGCAACCTTTCGCAGTGTTAGACATGACTAGTACACATGTCATTCCGAACGAAGCGCAGCGAAGAGAGGAATCTAGAGTGCTGAGGCCGTGAAAGTGTGTTGAGCAGGGACCCTAGATTCCGCGAACCCTGTTCGACGCTTCGCTCGGAATGACATGCACCGTCAACTCCTCAGAATGGAAAGCGGAATCTGTCAGCGAATTACTCAATACTTATGGGAATGACTTCAGGAAGCCAGTCGCCACTTTCATTTCTTCGTGTGGCTTACATAGGGAAATGGTGGTTCCCGCGAAAGCTCGCCCCCGCGCGGGGGCGCGGAATCTATCTTCACGGGGTACCGCAGTTTGTTACCGCGCCGGGTAGCGCATGATCGCAGACAGGCATCGCTGCAGCGATGCCGACAAGAGACTATTCCATGAAAGTTGTCATCATCGCACTATTCGCCGGTACCGCTGGCGTTGTGCATCGTCACCAGGTAGACCCGCACAGTGAGGCCGCCTTCCTCTATGAAGAAGCGCGCGGGCTGATGGCCCGCGAGATTTCGGCGGCCGTTGAGGGAGCCCAGAACGCCGGTGCGCAGGAGATCGTCGTGCACGATGCCACGGGTCTCGTGCCGTTTCACGAAGACCTCTTGCATCCCGGTGCAATCTACGTTTTTGGCGAACACCAACAGGTGCGATTCGGCGAGCTTGCTAATGCCGATGCCGCTATGCTGCTGGGCCACCCCGCCAAAGCCGGCACGTGGGGTGCGGTGCTGTGTCAGACGCTCACGCCGAGTATTTCACGTGTGCTGGTCAATGGGCAGGACCTGGGCACGATCGGCCTCCACGCCGCGCTCTGCGGTGCACAGGACGTGCCTGTGGTGCTGGTGAGCGGCGACAATCACGCCTGCGCCGAGGCGGAGGGCCTGCTGCCGGGTGTGCGGACGTGCACCACGAAGTGGGGCTTTGGCTTTCAGGCCGCCAAGCTGCGCACTCCTGCTGAGGTGCGGGCGGAGCTTGGCGAGGTGGCGCGTGGCGTGGTAACCGCCGCTTCTCCGCCGCCGGTGTGGTCGCTGCAGCCACCATTCGAGATTCAGGTTACCGTCACAAACACGCAGATCTGGGATCAGAGCGTCTTTGGTTCTCCACGCCAGGAGCGACTGGACGGGCGAACTGCCGTCTTTCGCGGTGACGATCTCGCGTACCTGATCGAGCACATCTGGGAGATCGTGCAGTGAGCTCAGCAGCGCCGCCGCGGAGCATTCCGCTGCGGTACATTCTCATACCGCTCTTTGTCGCGATGGTTGCGGGACTGCTGGCGCTCCTCTTCTATGTTCTTTCCCAGAGCGGGCAACTGGCCGGCTTCTCGCCCGGCATCAATCTGGAGCCGACCCTCCTTCGCCAGGACAACCGGCCGGCGCCGGACTTTACGCTCACGCTCAGCGATGGTCGTGAGGTGCGGCTGAGCGATTATCGAGGGCAGCCTGTGATCATCAACTTTTGGGCCTCCTGGTGTGCGCCGTGTCGTGCCGAAGCGCTAGCTTTGCAGGAAACGCATGTGCGCTATCAAGACCGCGGCGTTGTCATCCTCGGCATAAACCTGTGGGACTCAGAGGAGGCTGCGGCCGAGTTCCGCAAGGTATTCGGGCAGACCTACCCCAGTGGGCCTGATCCCAACGGCAAGATCGCTATCGAGTACGGGGTCTCCGGCATTCCCGAAACCTTCTTCATTACGCCGGATGGTGAGATCGCTGCCAAGTTCATCGGACCCTTGCCAATCACCACCATGGAAACGCTGCTCGCGGAGATGCTCGACGATGAATAGCTACACGGAAGTGGAATTGGGAGAGGGATAGCATGAGCGCGACTTCAACCTCCGTGGGGTCAGTCATACGCAAAGTGCCCGTGTTCCTGGAAGCGATCAAAATCGAACACGCGGCATTTACGTTGCCGTTTGCCTATCTCGCCATGCTGCTGGCGGCGGAGGGCCTGCCCACGTGGTGGCAGTTCATCTGGGTCACGGTAGCGATGACTACGGGGCGCACCGCGGCCATGTCGCTCAACCGCATTATCGACCGCCACCTCGACAGCCGCAATCCGCGCACGGCAATTCGCGCCCTGCCGCAAGGCATACTCACGCCGCAGTTCATGTGGGGCGCGAGTATTTTCAACCTCGCCCTGATGGTGCTGGCTGCGGCCATGCTCAACTGGCTCTGCGTGCTGCTCTCGCCGATTGCGATATTCTGGCTGGTGTTTTATTCCTACACGAAGCGCTTCACGTGGCTCAGCCACTTTGCGCTGGGAGTCTCCGGTTCCATGGCGCCCATGGGCGGCTGGATTGCGGTTACGGGCGAATTCGCGTGGAGCACGGTGCTGCTGGGCGCGGCGGTAGTGACCTGGATGGCGGGTTTCGACATGATCTACGCCTGCCAGGACTACGAGATCGACCTGAAAGAGGGGCTCTTCTCTGTCCCCGTGAGGTTCGGCATACCGGGAGCGCTAATCTTCTCCGCCCTTTCCCACACAGCCACCGCACTCTGCCTCGTGGCAGTTGGCATGCTGCTTGGCCTCGGGCTTTTCTACTGGCTCGGCATCGCCGCCGTGGCAGCCCTGCTCATCTGGGAACACTTGCTCGTCAGCCCAGGCAATCTCTCCCGAGTCAACACCGCCTTCTTCCACGTGAATAGCTCCCTGTCGGCGGTGTTCTTCGTCTTCGTGGCATTGGAGACATTCGTTTAGCTTCCGCCATTTCGGTGGTCGCCTCAGCCCTATAGGTCGATCCAGATTGGGCTGGACCAGGCAAGCGCGCCGTCGCATTGCTGGATGCGCAGGTAGTAATAGTCGCCCGCTTGGCTGGGGGCGGTGTCGGGAAACTCCTCGCGGAAGTCGTAGGTGCGGTTATGGCTCCCCATGTCAGTCGTGACGAATTGGAAGAACGTCTCGCCGTTCTTAATGACCTCCACCCGGGCGAGTTCCGCCGAACCGGCAACATCGCATACGATATGCTTCACAGCGTCGGCGCGGGGTAGGTGCAACGACTCGCCCATGAACGCGCCGTTGATTGTGAAGCGCAGTATGGGTCTGCCACCAAACGTCGCGTAACAGCGCCGCTTGCGGATGGCGTTGTAGATCGCCTCACGCTCCAAGGCGGGCGCAAACACCGCCGTCAGACCCGGCAGGCGCTGGCGCTTCTCCTGGGCCGTGAAAGAGCCCGGACGCGCGATGTTCGTATCGGTCGCGCCCACGAAACCAAAGCGCAGACCGCGGGCGAGTCCTTCGCGCACCGTGCCGCCCACTCCCATAGGCAATGCGGCGTGCGGCGCGCCGAAGTATTCTCCGTTTCCCTGTTTGGACGCGATCTCCACGCATGGCATGGTTTCCGGATCGAAGTGCTCCCAGCGGAAGCCGCCCAGGGTGCCGCGTCCCAGCGGGAACGCGGTGTGGTGGGGCACGCCGAACCAGTTTTGGTCTTTGAGCAACCCCTTGAGGTGGGCAGGCGTCATGGCCGGGTCGCGAAAGCTCGTGGGATAGACCAGCGGCGCCTCCAAGCTGGGGAAGAAGCCGTTGAGGTGTCCTGTTGTGTGCGCCCATTCGAGTCCCAGCAGCGGCACGAACTTGCCCGGGTCGTCAAACCGCCGCGCCTGCTCTAGCCGTTCTTGCCACGAACGCTCGACGAATTCCGCGACGGTGTGACAATCCGGATAGCGCCGCCGCCACCACGGGTGCAGCCACTCACCGGCACGGGTGTAGTGCTCCACGTGCGCCACAAAGTCGAGCCGCGCTTCGTCGCGGGCGTAGTGGTAGAGGTCTTCGATTTCCCCGTACGCGTGGCCGTGGGACGTGTGCGCGTGCAGGTCGCCCCAATAGACACGATCGCTATCATCACCTGAAGGCAGGACTTCCACCGCGTTGCTGATACCTATGCCTTTGGTCGCCGAATGGCGCACGCGAAGGCGCAGCCGCGCCGCGGGCGGCATCTCCTCCGTGAGAACTAGGTCTATATGACGTGCTGCCCGATCCCGCTCGTTTAGTTGGACGTCTCCGGGACACTCCACCCCGATTATTGGCGAAACAATCGAGGGTTCGGCAGGCGGTCTTGCGGTGTTGCCGTGGGCGTCTACTGCCTTGATGACAAATGTGGACTTCTCCCCGCGGCGCATGTGGCTCGGCGCCAGAACGTCCAGACTCTCCGGTGCGTCTGGCAGCAGATCGAGGTAGGGCGGCTCCGCGACCACCTCGCGCGTGGCTGATCCGTCCTGGGGAGTTAAGAGAATGCGGAACCAGTGGCGTAGCGCCGCTAGGGTCATGCGTACGCCCGGACCCCCGGCGCTCTGATCGCCGTAAGAGATACGGAGGATATCTCCCGCCGGCAGCGGCTCTGCTGCGATCACGCGCACATGCGGGCCGACCACAAGGCACGTTACCCGGCTGCCGGAATCCGATGCAGCGCTTGAATAGCCCGCTTCAGCGGGCATGAGGTGTTGCAGGGCCGGCCAGGATTGCAAGCCTCGCGTGGCGGACTGCACAACAATCGCATCGCCTTGACGTAGGCCGTCCGCGCCGAGTGTGAGCTGCAGCGAGACACTTTGCCACGAACCAACGATGGCTTGCTGCGGCGTGCAAATCGCTGCTACAACCGCGTCGGACTGCGGGCAATGGGCTTCCAGGATGACGGGATTGAGGGGCGTCCACTCATCAGTGTAGTGCTCACTTGCATCCATAGATGTTTAGTCCAGATGAGTCGCGCCAATTTAGAATGGCCTGTACAAGTACTGCACAATCTGCCGCCACGACTGCGGCGGTAAAGTCGCCCAGATTGCATCTACCAATTACAAGCCGAAGCTGCGGAGGAAATCGCTGGTGATCGCGACGTGGAAGATGTGGCCCTCATCGTGGGATTCGCAGCGCACGTTGGGGCATTCGGCGAGGAAGTCGCAGCTATAGTGCTCTTCCGCCTCAAGGCGGTAGATGACGCTTTCCTGTTTGCCGTACGTGAAGAGGAATTGCGTGGGTGACGCCTTGATCTTCTCGCGCACGTTTTCGTTGCTGTACGCCTGCCCGATGCCGGGGATGATGATTTGGTTGTGCCCCGACCAGTGAATGCGCTCCATGATGACCGAAAAGCCGGAGGCGATTACGGCGGCCGTGGGTTGCGACTGCAATGACGTGAGCAGCGCCGCGCCGCCGCCCTGGGAAAGCCCAGCGACCACCACGCTGTCATGCCGCCCCTGAAGGTACTTGGTGATGGCCATAGCGCTCACGATGTAGGCGGCGGAATAGGACGTGGCATTGTTGAGCAGCCAGTTCACGAAGAAGTTGACGTCCACCTTGCCCTGGCCGTTGTGAAAGGCCAGGCAGTCCTCGTTGGGCTTGATGAACACGTAATTCGTGATGCCCTCGCCCAGCGCTTGAAGGATGCCGTCGTGATAGCTGGCCGGGTCCTGGCGGTAGATCGGCTCGGAGCAGTTGAGACCGCTCCCCGGAATAATGAGCGAGGCGGGTTTGCCGGTGTCAGGCGCGGCGGGCGCATAGGCGTGGCCGTGATACGTGGCGCCGCCCAGCGTATAGGTGACCTGTAAGAGGTGGGTAGCGCCGCCGTCGAGTGTCAACGTCTCCGCCGCTTCGATCTGCAGATTCTCATACGCCGTAAAGAAGTGCTCGACCGGCATGAGCAGCGTGGAGTTCGCCTCATAGATGCAGTCCAGCGTCGTGAGCGCCGGATAGAGCATTTCGTTCTCGATGATCGGATCGGAGAACGCGTGCTTGAATACTTCTTGTTCCGGTCCTCCATAGGACGATCCGTTGGCAGCATTCATCTTTGCGCGCTCTTACCCTTTCCTATTGTGCCCGTGTGTACTTGCGGGATTGATCCCCTGAAAGAAAGTAAACTGCAATTGCCCTCATAGAAGGGATAATCCTTGCTCCCAGAGCCCAAACCAGGTTGCAGGTCCCCGCGCAGCTACTCGCTCTGTCGTACGCCGGGGATCGCGCCCTCTTGCTTCAGAAGGTCCATCGTGCGGTCGAAAGCCGCGGCAGCCTCGCGCACGTCATCCTCAGTATGGGCAGTGGAGAGCATGCCGCCGTCGCCCATGAGATCGACGCCGTTCACCTGCAAGCCGCGCTTCATCTTGCCGTAGAGCGCGGGATTGACGTCTCGCATGTTAATGAACGGCTGCGAGCGGTCGTCCGGATTCAGTTTCTCCTGGGTATTGCTGGGATTGTAAAGCGCGATATGGAACATGGAGTACGTGCCGTAGACGCAACCGGAGAGCCCGTGGGCGTCCATGACCTGGTTGAATTCATCCCGCAGCAGCGCCGCCAGATCGTTCACGTGGCGCGCAGGCCAACCTTCGGCTACGATCGCCAACGCGGTGGCGCCGGCCGACGCCGAGAGTGGGTTAGCGTTAAACGTCCCCTGGTGGCGGACCTTCTTACGCGAGTTCCACTCCGGTTCATCACGGTATTCCAGGTGGGCGAGGATGTCGGCACGCCCCGCCACCGCGCCTCCCGGCAGGCCGCCGGCGAGGATTTTTGCCAAACTTGTCAGGTCGGGGATCACGCCGGTAGCGGCCTGCGCGCCGCCCGGTGAACAGCGGAAGCCGGTGATGACTTCGTCCATGATCATGAGCACACCGTGATCGAGCGTGAGCTTGCGCACAGCCGCCAGGAAGTCGGGATCAAGCGGATAGGAGGAGTAGCCGGCGCCGGTGGGTTCCATGATGACGGCGGCAATGTCGGGGTCGTCCCGCAGGACGGATTCGAGCCGATCGAGATCATGCACCGGCAGCACGAGCATCGAATCTGCGGTGCCGGCCGGAACGCCGGCGGGCGGCGGCGCGGGCGGTTCTTCCACGACGACATAATCGTGCCAACCGTGGAAATGGTGTTCGAACTTAATGACTTTGTTCTTGCCGGTATAGGCACGCGCCAACCGCAGGCACATCAAGGTGGCTTCGGTGCCGGAGCCTGTAAAGCGCACGCGCTCGGCGGAAGGGATCAGGTGCTGCACCAAGCGGCCCCACTCAATCTCACGTTCGTGGGCTGCGCCGTAGTGCGTACTGTGCTGCATTTGTGCAGTTACGGCCGCGACAACAGCGGGATGCCCGTGCCCCAAGAGCAAGGCGCCATGGCCGACCAGAAAGTCGATGATCTGGTTGCCGTCCACGTCCCACTTGTGCGCGCCCTGCGCGCGTTCGATGTAAAGCGGAAAGGGCTTCTGGGCACGGCCGTCGTGGGTCGCGCCGTTGGGAAAGATCTCTACTGCTTCTCGGAAGCGCGCGGCTGAACCGGCGAATTGCTCTACAAAGAGCTCGTCAAGCGTACGTTTGGAAGTCCCGATTGTCGTGCTCATGCCGCGCTCTCCCCTGGAATTTAGATGCTACACGCCTTTATTGTAACGAAAATGTGCGGTCATCGTGCGACCGTCTGCGACGTCTTGCTTTAGCAAATTGCCTCTCTGGGTAACTTCTCTTCTCGCCAAGAGGCGGGGGACAAGCCCCCGCGCTACGACCTATCGGCAAAAAGCGAGGGCGCAATTCGCGAAAGGACATCCCTTCCGGTCCCCTCTCCTCGGGGAGAGGGTTAGGGTGAGGGGAATCCTCTTGCCGTAACGAAATTCTGCCGTGATCGTGCGTGCTCGCTTCGCTGCTTACCCTCTAATCAGGCAGTTACCGCTCGCCCTGAGCTTGCCGAAGGGTATGTCCCACCCAAAGAGATGCAGTTGGGGCACGAGTTCTAGTCAGGAACGATCCCCTGTGCCGCCAAGATTGCCTGCAGTCCCGCAAAAGACTCCCGGCTGCCCTGCTCGGCAGTACCGTTTTCCGGTTTGTAGTGGGTCTCTAAGGACACCACACCCTCGTAGCCGTCGTCCGCCAGCGCCTTCATTTGACCGGCGTAGTCTACCTTGCCCGCACCAATGGGCTTCCACACCGATTCGCCCGCGGGGCTGAGCACCGCATCCTTCACGTGCACGTGGATGATCCAGGGCTTCACCGCTTCGTAGCCGTCGGGGTAGGGCCGCGCCTCGCCGGACACGTACGCATTGCCCGGGTCCCAGATCACGCGCAGGTTCGGCGAGTTTATCTCTTCCATCAAGCGCGTCGTCTCCGCGCCGGTGCCGATATTGCACGAGCGCACGTTCTCGAACGCCAGCGTCACGCCAGCCGTCTCCGCCATGCGCACCGGCAGTTCCAACCGTTCGAGAATTGTGTCCCAGTGCGCATCGAGATCATCTTCACGCCAGAACGAGAAGCAGCGCACGAGTTGACAGTCGAAGAGCGGCGCGATCTGAATCGACCGTTCCAGTATCTTGATGTGCTCGTTGTAGGCGTCCAGGTCGTCGATGGGACACCGCAGGAAGAGCGAGGCGATATCGCACACGGCAAAACCTCGCTGGCGCACCATGCGCAGCACTTGCGTCAGCTCATGGCTGTCCAGATCGCAGATGTTCTTGTCCCAAATGCTGTGCAGTTCGACCGAGCGCACGCCAAACTCCTCGATCACGTCGAGGGCATGCGCCAGGTCCTGCGAGACTTCATCGGTCATTACTCCAAGAGTGAACATAGAAACACTCCCAAGTCGGGGATGCAGTGAGAATCAACAAGATTGCTTTACGCTATTGGCCGATCAGGTTCTCTATGAATTGCTTGATTGGGCTGTACACCTCGTGGCTCCAATTCCAGTAGCCAAGTTTCGCCCCTTCACCGAGCTTCAAGCCGGGTTCGGGCCTTGAGGCGAGAAAGGCTTGGACGCTGGCTTTCTTTCGGTTTTGGCCCCGCCAGTTCCGCACACTTCTCTTGACACACTCGATGTATTCATCAACACATGACATAGCCGGATCAGCCTGCACGGCGTCAAGACATACGTCTTCGAGCATGCCTTCAGATTCTCCTGGCGGCAGAATGAGGACACCAATCCTGGGTTTCTTGCCAATAACCTGCAGCGGACGATCAGGAGGAGTCAACCCTGATGCACTGATAGCAGCGTGTGCACTCTTGAAGGCTGCCTCCGCAGCGGATTCAGTGCCGCGCGCATTTGACTCAGCGTCACGGACGATGCCGATGGCCTCTATTGTGGTTCGCGCACGAGGCGAGTTCCAAACGGCCCCAAGAAAGCTGTGCAACTCAGTGACGCCGCCGAAGTTGCTAATTTCTGCGTCGCTAGGGTCAAGCCGTTCCAATATTTCGTTCCGAATACGGTCAAAGGCTGCGAGATCATCCTCATCGAATTTGCTTCTCAGGCCCAAACCCTTAATCAAGTCAGGCGCATCTTTGTAGACTCTGGAGTGACCGCGCCACTCCACTTCTCCTTGCACCTCTACGTTGTTGAAGCCCATGTGATTGAGGAAATGCATGAAGAAGTATTGCGCGTCTGCACCCTCGACGAGGAGTTGGATTGACGCTCGTACCCCGCTTCTCGGCGGCACTAGCGTACCTCCAAGTTAGAGCGAACGGCGGCCGCAAGCGTCTCTTGGTCGTATGTAATCACGTGGGACTCGCCTGCGATGCGTTCCAAGCGATGCAGCCGGAAGGCATACTGCCGGTCCTCGCGAAACGCCTCGTGCGCGGCTTCTATACATTCGAAACTGTGAGTCGTAGCGAATACTTGCGTATCATAGCGGCGCGCCGCCTCGCCAATCGCCGCCCATACTCGGCTAAGCACGGAGTGATGGAATCCGTTCTCGATCTCATCGATCAAGACCACGCCCCCTGGTGCGTCGGCTACAGAAAGAAGAATGCCTGTAAGCCTAACCAAACCTTCACCGAGAAGTGAGAGCGGGGCCATACGACCAATGCCTATGTCACCACGCAGCATCGGCGTGCCGGCCACTACACCAACCCGCAATCGCTCAAGACGAGGCTCCATTATTCTCAGACTATCAAGCAAGTCAATTGGCTCTCTTCCACTTTCAAGCCTTGTGTATCGTGCAGCATCTTCTTGCGGTCCTCCTGATTGGTTCGCAGCGTAAAAGGAGCCTCCAATGGGTTCCGGTGAAGTTGGTGAAACATGGATACTAGTCACCGAACCGTCTCTTTCCGCAAGCATTGACTGAGTCTTTATGGTCAATTGATCTGGTTTGGTGTGCTCATAAATGAGAGCATCGCTATTGAGGACGTCGCCCTCTATTGGTACCGGGTCCAGTCCATCACTATCTCCCTTCCCTCCCCCTAAGAGAACTGATACCTGCTTCGTGCGCGAACGGTCAATGGAAAGCCGCACAACATGCTGGCCTTCAGAATGTAGTCCTTTGATTTCGATGTCCTTCGAAGAGTCGAGATTGTAGAAGAGCGGGTCCCAAAAGATTTCGCTAAACTGCTGGGGGCCTCCCGAGAAGCTATCAGTTACATTGCGAAAAACACTCAAACGCTGAATCAATGCGGCATTTCCCATACCAATTAGCAAGTAGATTGCCTCAAGAAGCGCAGTCTTGCCGGCGCTATTCAATCCCGCTATCAAATTGACCCGATCTAGGGAGTTGTCGATTGAGAGCGTATCGAAACAACGGAAATTGCGGATGGAAAGCGATGTGAACATGTCTGGACTCCTCGCAGCGTAGCCTTGTCTCTCAATTATGGCAGAATCTGCTTCTGAGCTAGCGTCCTGCCACTTCGATTTTGGGCTGAGACTTGACCGCATTTTTTGCGTTATCTGGACTTCATCAGAGTTTCCAAGAGTGCCACACTGGCGTCCACGACCCTGCCGGCGCTATTTGGCGCGACCGCGGCGGGGAGACTGTAGTGGAAGTGGGCGATATCGACCTCGTAGCCGCCCTCGGCGTAGGCGGTGGCAGTGGGAATATAGCCGATATCGCCGTTGGCATAGCCAAGGTACATGGTATGCGCAAAGGGAGAGCGTTCCTGCACGGCGTGCGCAAGCTCGATGAAGACCTCACCGGCGCCGCCAACCAAGGCCACGTCGCCGATGCGGAGCGCCTGCACTTCAAACGCCACCTGGTTCTCGCCAACCAGCGGCGGCGTCCAGTAGCGGAGCGCGGGTGTGCGCGTCCGAAACGTGGGTGGTGGTTCACCCGGCGGCAGCAATTCGAGCGCTAGCGTTTCGTGCGCGGCCCCAAGCTCGGGTTCAAGCGGCGTGGCTTCCCCAAAGGCTGAGCGCAGGCCACTGAGCGAATAGACCTTCAGGGCTTCCGCGCCCAGAGCGCTGCCCACGCCCCAGAGGCGTTCTTGCATGTCCATCTCACTGCGTTGGCCGATTGGGTTGATGTTACCGCACGCTCCCTGGAGGAAGAGCATGGTCGCCCCACTCGCCGCTTCGAAGAGGCCGCGGGCGACGCCCACGAAATCGGCGGAGACGGCATGGCTGGGCGGAAAGAGCACCACGGGATGACACGCATAGTGCACCATCGCGGCCAGCGGCTCGCCGTCATCCGTGTCAATGCGCAAGAGTTGCACGGTGGTATCCAGCGCGCCGCGCGCGTTTTCGCCGAGTACCATGCTACCGCCAGTGTGCGTTTGGCGGCGATTGACGTTCACGGCCACGCTGCCGGCGCTGTGGGTTATCCGGCACGCCTCAAGACTGCTTTGCGCCATTTCGACCGAACCGGCAATGGCGTGGACCAGATTCGTGGAATACGCCCGTTCGTGGTCCGACATGTCGTCATGAATGCTCGTGAACGGGCCGGAGTGCGTATGTGAGGTGTTGACCAACACATGGGCAGCGGGGATGTCGGTGCGCTCCGCAATCAAAGCGCGCAGTGCGGCAACTTGCTGTGACGGTATCCCGCAGACGTCACAGCTTACAATAGCGATGGTAATTTCGTCATTCGCGAGCACGAGCGTCGTAGCGTAGAGATCGTCGAGAATGGCATCGCACCCGTGTTCGCGGTTGCCGAACCCACACAGCCACGTACCTAGCGGTGGCGTAATCGTCGCGCGCCCGACTCCGGCTTGTAGTCCATTGGCCATCAGCGCACCCCTTTCTCTACAATGTCGGCCCATCCAGTGACTACTGTGTGCAGCGGGTTAGATTCATCACCTCCGCTGGCCCACACGACGCGTGTCCGCATGCGAGTTACCGCCCATTATAGCGAACGCTTCGCGCGCAGGCGCGTGAATTTTGGGTAAAGGGAGTACCGGCAGGCGCGCTCCAAGCCGGAGCCTCCCGTCCCGCTTACCCGCTCGTTTCCGGGAGTGTGGCAAGGATTAGTGTCAATCCGCCGACTCGCCGCGGCAAGCACGATAAAGCAACACGCGGCAGGCGCTGCAAACGCCTGCCGCGTGCTTTGTGCATATCCTTAGAGCCTGTTTACAAGCTTCTTGTCTGGTCGCGCAACGTTCGCCCCCGTATCGTGCGATACGCTGTATCGTGCGATACGCTGTATCGAGTACGGGGCAGGCTCTGAGCACTTCGACAGGCTCAGTACGGGCTTGTCGAAGGATGAATGGGACTGAATTGAATTGGCGAACGTAAACAGGCCCTTAGGTTCTTGCCGGCGGAAGCACCAAACCAACTTTGGCGCTATTCCTCAAAATCCTCATACCAGCCGGAACCAAAGAACAGCCCATCGTGCTTGATCAACCAAGTATGCTTCAGCCTCTCCTGGTTGGTTTCCAAGTCGAGAAATACGTAATCAACCCACTTGCCTTCCTCGGTGGCCGTCAAGAACTCTGCACCGTAGTCGTAGTCCCGCCTATCGATGCGCTGCTCCCGCGTGCGGCCGATGTGTTCCGGATTGGGGTGGGCAATGGTCACCTGGTTCTCATCGAGGACGAAGACGTACCACTGGCCCTGCACGCTTTGCTCTGAACTGAAGAACTCAAGGGCGGCTTCACGACCCTGAGCATCGTAGCGCTGGATTGCGCGGTGCACGAAGGACTGCGTATACGTCGCATCGTCTTCCGCTTCGGCGCGTTCGTACCAGCCGGAACCGAAGATCAAGCCGTCGTGCTTCACCACCCAGGCATGCTTCTGTTCCTCATAGCCGGTAGAGGGGTTCAGGAAATAGTAGTCCACCCAGACGCCGTCCTCTGTGGCGGCTATGAGCTCCGCGCCGTAGGCTTTGCCACGGACGTCAACCCGGGTCGTGGGCGAAGTGCCGCGGATTTCAGGACGCGTGGGCTGGACAACCGTGTTCTCATTCTCATCGATGATGAAGACGTACCAATCGTCGTCGACGCTCTCCAGGGTGTTGTAGTAAGCGAATGTGGCCTCGCGTCCAATGGCGTCATAGAGCCGAATCGACTGCGCTACAAACGCCTGTGTGAACGCCGCGGGATCAGACTTGGAAGCGCCGTCTTCGTACCAACCGGAGCCAAAGACCAATCCGTCGTACCGCACCACCCACGTATGTTTCGACTGGAATGCCCCGGTAGAGGGATTGATGTATGTATAATCCGTCCACGCGCCCTCTATTGTGGCTGCCGCTGCTACCTGCGCTCCTGCCGGATAGCCGCCAGGTCCTAGGATTTGCTCGGGGGGTAGCCCAACGTTCGCCGGCACGGCGGCATGCGCAATCATGATGTCATTCTCGTCGGCGATGAAGACGTACCACGCTCCATCGATGCTCTCGGGTGTGTTGTAGTACGCCACTGTGTCTTCAAGTCCAATCGCGTCATATAGCCTGACTGCCTGCTCTACGAAAGCCTGCGTGTACTCGGCCGGATTCGACTTTGACGCGCCGTCTTCGTACCAACCGGAACCAAAGATCAGACCGTCGTGCCGTACCACCCAGGAATGCTTCGACTGGAACGCGTTCGCATTGGGGTTAATGTACGTGTAGTCTGTCCACGCGCCTTCCTCAGTGGCCGCTGCCGCTACCTGCGCTCCCGCCGGATAGCCGCCCAGCCCCAAAATCTGGTCGGCGTGCAGTCCCACGTTTGCTGGCACGGCAGCATGGGCGAGCATGACATCACTCTCATCGAAAATGAAGACGTACCAGTCCCCGTCAATGCTTTCGGGCGTATTGTAGTGGGCAACGGTCGCCTCAAGTCCGTGTGCCTCGTAGTGGGCAATCGCCTGTTCCACAAAGTACTGCGTGTATGCAGCAGGATCTTCTGCAGGATCGGGTGGGGGTTGAACAACTTGCACACTGCACGAGACCGCGACCATGAGCGCCGCTGTCGCTAAGAGAACCGTAATACTACGATGTATCCGGCTAATCACTAGAGGCCTCCTCTTTGAGATGCCGACATTCATTGGTGATTGCTTCTTTGTGAAACCATCTACCTCAATTATACCGAGCCACCACGCAATTTTGTTTGTAGGCTGACTGTTGCCACGGGATTCTCCCAGAATGCCACAAGAGCGGCACATAGGTGAGGCACGCAGGAGAAGGACTTCCCAATACGCCCGCTCGTAAACAGAGTGCATGGTGCCGCCTGGCAAACGCAATTGGAGCATTGCCGTTTCCTAAAGGAAACCATCGCACAAGTCTCGCCGCTGTGAGGAAGTTCCCACTCCCCGGACAGAGACCATGGCATAAGCCTAGCGGAGGCGAGAGAATTCCCTCTCTCGTCGAGGGAGAGGGGACATCTGCGCTGTGGCGAGGGTTTATGCAAAGGTCTCCACAGGAGGAGTGCCCCTGCTTGAAAGTGGGGTTATGCAAAGTTCTCCCAAGGAGAGGGAATAACGCCTTTACCTCGGAGTCTAGTACGCTAGGGTCTCCTTAAGGGAGGTTGTCCTGCACGTGCGGCCGCGCGCGACGATTTCTCAAACCAGCCGTCAGATGCCGCCGCAGCCTAAACGAGGTGTCCCTTGGCGGCAATGCACCCTCACACCCCTTTCGGACTGTCGATATGGTTCCGACCTGGCCCTACCAACCCGCGATGAACGACTCAGCGTCGACACCAGCCGGCAGTTCGTTGAAGTAGTAACGCATGGGCCGCGCCTGAAAGGCCGGTTCGAACACATCCACGTCGCTTTGAAGCGCGGCGTCCATTCCCTCGAACCGGTTCCACAGAGTCGCCGCTTCCTCAGCGGAAAATCTCCCGGCGAAGTCGGGCCCCCAATTCAGGGTAATGGGGTGTTCGCCTTCGACCCACCGATGGAGATCGTCCAGCGGGCCGTACGCGGGGTCTTTCAAAATGTGTACTTGCTTCGCGACTTTAGACAGATAAATCGTAAGCGTCGTTCTGCCGTGGGGGCCGGCGCCCGGTTGCAGGGTTGCCAAGGCCGCACGGTAGCCGGATTCGTCCCTGGCGATTACGGCGCGGAGTGCCGCTTCCGTGACGTCCTTCATGCGCTCGCCGCGCGCGGCAAAGGATGTGAACCGCTCAGCCGCCCAAGGCGCAAGGTTTTCTAAGAACCCGAGTTCCGCGTAGGTACCGTAGATGGCATGGCCGCCGTGGAGCGTCCGTCGTTTCTTGGTGGTGTAGTTGCTACCGGTGTGGTTGAGATAGTTGATGTAGACCACGCCGTCGCCGGCGTTCAACTCCACCGGCATGCCGCCGGTGACGGGCCCGGCGCGGTCTTTGAGCAACTCGGCGTTTTCCTGTGCGGTATTGCGCCGTCGATGGCTGCCCGGTATCACCCACAGCACGCTATCGTCATAGAGTGGCACGTTCCACTGAGTATATCTTGGGCCGCTTTCCATAACGTCTGCTGTCAGAGCATCCAGCGGAGCCATGTCAACAGGATGTATGTCCCGGTGCCAGCCCGTGCCCCCCGGCCAGTCGCGGATGGGATTGCACATCATCATCATTTCGGTAATGCAAGGCTCAGGTTCGCAAAGGAGTTGACTGGTAACTTCCAAGGTCTCGTCGGCGACCCAGAAGTCCTCCACGACGTTGGCGGTCTCGGCATCGATGAGACCCGGGCGCATCATCATGACGCGGGGTTGACGGGCCTTATCGTATTCGCTGCCGGGCGGGTCGTCCGGCCCGCGCTCCCGCGCCCAATTCGCCTTCTGCCGCTCCAACATCGTTTCGCAGCTCGCGCGCATGGTTTCGAGCTTGTCCGGCGGAATGAGATTGCGAAAGATCAGATATCCTTGGTCCATGAATTGGCCGCGGTCTACCTTCACAGCTTTCTCCTTTGAGCTAGTGCGCGTACTTTGCCAGTGTGGTTGCCGCACATCTTGCCCGTGTTTCGTTGGCCGGGTTCCTCTGAAAAGATGCGTTGCGGCACGCTTTCCCAAGAGGGCCCGTCAATCTCCTGAAAGTCGAGGCAAATCTAACCCATGACCCACGGCTTGTCAAACGACTTTGGTTGGCGGGACCGAGGGGGTCAAGCACCTGATCGGCGGAGGCTCTTGCACGACAGCGGTCACGCTGTTCAGATGTAAGCGGGTCGTAGGTCACCGCCCGCCGCGGCAGGATGCTGCAATTCAGGCGATCGGCACAGCCTGATCACGACTTCCATCCCCATGGAGATCTGAGGCGTGGTAGTCAAACGCATCACTCCATCGCGGCAGAGAGCGCCGGTGAAGGGCACATGTGAGAGGTAAGCCCAGAATTCTTGACGATTCGCCCCGAAGAGAGGCGTGCACTACCAAGCCAATGCGGCGTTCAGGGCAAAAATAAGATGACCGCTGGGCGATGGGACCGTGTGGCGGTCGGACCCAAACTTAATTCCGGTTGTATCTGAACAGGTGCATCTGCCAGTCCATGAACGGCATCAGGCCGGTCGCATCGAAGAGCGCGAGTGCGCGTCGCGCGTTGATCGGCTCTCCGGCGTGAACACGGTTGCATTGGAAGCGGTAGTCCAGACCGCCGCGTTCCTCCTCCGCTGCGTACTGCTTCAGATACCGCAGGTAGTCCGGCCGGGCAAGATCAAACGGGACCCAGCCGGTGCTTGAGATAACCCCGCCGTAGCTGAATTCGGGCACCTCGTCGCATAGTCGCTTGGCCCTCTGGCCATAGCGAGACGACCCGCCGAGTAAGACTACGCCGCCCGCTGCCATGTACTTTCGTGCTCCCTTGAGCACTTCACGTCGGAAGCCGAAGCCGTCGTCATCTTCGCTGGCAGGGGGATTTGCAAGCACGAAGTCGACGCGCCTCTCCAGGGAATCGAGCGCCCGGCGCACGCGCCAGTCCACTGGCGAGTATGAGTTGGCGACGAAGAACGAAGTCTTGTCGCTGACGGCGTTGTACGAGGCGTTCTTGTAGGCGGTTGCCACGCTCGTCTCGGAGATGTCCAGCCCGGCCACGTGAAAGACATCGGCAATTCTGGCTGCGGTGATCGCCAGACACCCGGAACCGGTGCCCCAGTCCAGCCCGATACCCTTGAGCAGGTCCTGGTTTCCCACTATCGCTTGGACCGAAATCAGGCTAGCCGGTGACAAGGCAAAAGTCCCTGGGGGATGCAGAATGCGGACATCACCGAGACCGGCCATCAATGGCCCGGGCAGCGTTGTTTCATCGGCGGTCTGAAGGGAGGCGTACATCGGCATCCTCACTGCGTTTCAAGGATATTTCGGCTGCCCGAAAGCTCCGTCGTGTCCCCCTGGGTTCTAACTTCACAATACACCACTTTCAGGGAATAGCCAGTGGTTTTTGTAAGAAAATTCTAAGTTCGAAAGAGGACGAATCGCTGGAAGTGTGGGTGGGTGATATTAACGGCCGAACAAGGGCCTAGAGAGCCATGGCGGTCGGACGATGCTGCTCTGCTTGTACCAATTGACAGGTCGCTCCAAAGCAATGAGTACGGATCGGCATACGGCTGGGATGTTGAGTTGAATCTCAGTGCGTAGGTTCTGGCTGGCGTACGGTCGGGGTTGCCAAGCTGCACCAAATCCGGCCCAGGCGGCTCTAGTCGAGCGCAGCCACGATCCGCTCCGCGAGCACCAATGTCGGCCATGGAAGCGAGATCAAGCTCAGGGAGAGCTTGATAGGTCAACATCCATAAGTACGGAAAAGTCGTCTTCCGAAAGAATCTGAATATCCGCACCTTTCTTGACCAATTCTTCCACCTTTCGATGTTTGCTGCTCTTCAAGTAGCCATTCAGCTTGGTCTCGTCTTGGATACCTACGACTAGCATCGTTACCTTTGTACTGACACCGTTGACCACTTGGCACCCGGCTTCTGCAGCTATGTCGGCTGCTCTCCGTCGCGGAATGCCAAGTGCTCCGGTAAAAAGGACAGTTTCACCGAATAGTGGCCCGTCGACATTTCCCTCTCGTTTGGCGGAGTATGCACTAGAATCAACGATAGGTCGATCAACCCGGCGCAGCCACCCCTCAATGTCCATATCTGCATTAAGACAGGCTCGGAGCACGATCTCAGCGGCTGCCCTGGCGTCTTCAAGCGCGTCGTGATGCCTGAATGAGATTCCGAGATCCTCCGCAATACTCTTGAGACCGTAACCTCTTTGCGCATAGCGCTCCGGCCATGCTCGACGGGCGATCATGGCACTGTCGAGCCAAGTGACTCGAAGCTTCTCCAAGCCATACTTCACCATAGCCCGCTCAAATGCGACCCGATCAAACGCAGTGTGACTTACCAAGACAGATCCACACAGCCGATCACGCAACTCACCGCGAACATCGGGAAGCGTAGGGCTATGCCTCACGTCACTCTCTTGAATTCCGTGAATCATTATGTTCATTGGATCGAACCAATCTTCTGGGTTCACCAAGGTTTCCCACTGATCTTCCATTCTTCCCCCCTGAACATGCACAATTCCGATTTGGCAGATGCTCGCACGATCAGCGTTTGCGGTTTCCACATCGATCGAATTGAATGTCAACATGTCTGGCTTCCCCCTTTGGTACATGCACACCTTTTTTCAACCCACAGTTCGACAACTCTGAGTAGCGCGGAACTAAAGCGGGGTTCACTGCTCGTCAATTGCAATTGCCTAGCAATCGCTGAAGTGGCTATGGAAACGGTTAACAGTCCTAACGAACAATACAATCCTCAGGTATGGGCAGAGCCACACACCGAGCTGTAATACTCTAGTCGACTCCGGCAATTATCCGCTCCGCGAGCATGAGCGTGGGCAAGTTGGTGTTCCCTCGGGGAACGTTAGGCATGATTGAGGCGTCGACGACGTGGAGACCCTCTATGCCGTGGACTTTGCCCATTGCATCGACTACCGCTTCAGGTTCTGAAGCCGGGCCCATCTTGCACGTGCCGACCGGATGGTAGTAGTGCAATCCGTTGCGGCGCACATCCTCAGCGGTAACCATACTCGCTGTTTCTTCCAGTTCTTCACCTATCAACTCGGCAAACGATGGTTGGCGGGCGATTTCTCGGGTCAGCGCGATGCCGTCCAGCAGTGCCGCAAGATCGCGGTCTCCGGGATCCGTAAAGTAACCGGTATCGATCACCGGACTGCTCTCAGGGCTGCGGTCGCGGAGTGTCAGACGGCCTCGGGACTGCGGCGCCATGTGGGCGGTGTACATAGCGCATTCCCAACGTCCGTCCTTGTCGGGAGAGGGCGGAGTCAGGGGCGCAATGTGCAGGTCGAATGCCTCGCCGCAGTTTCTGCTCCGCGCCTTGGCGAGGCTCTGTTCCGTGAAGACCGTCTTGCCGGCGGCGATAAAGTCCGTCGAGAGGGAATTGAAGAGATCTGTGCCGTGGTGCAGCATGATTGCGCCCGGGTGATCGTGCAGGTTGCGGCCGACACCGGGCAAGTCCAAGCGGACTGGGACCCCCAACGCAGTCAGCTCATCGCCCGGGCCGATGCCGGAACGGAGCAGAACGGCGGGCGAGCCGTAGGCACCCCCACACAGGATTATGCGTCCGGCCTCGACCGTTGACTCTTGGCCTGCGTGAACTACCTCGACCGAAACTGCATGCGAACCGCGAACTCCAATCTTCTTGACGAGCGCGTCGCCCACTATGGTCAAGTTGCCCAGGTCCCGCACCGGATCGAGATAGGCGAGCGCCGTGCTCCAGCGGACGCCGTTTCTGATGTTGATCGGCGCGATCGCCGCGCCGATGTCTTCGTCCAAGTCATTCAGATTGGCGGTTCTGGGGATGCCGCTCCCGACCATCGCGTCGAGGCACGCGCCGTGAAAGGGAGTAACTTCCTCCGGGGCAAACTCGCGCACGCTCAACCTTGCCATCGCTCGCTCGAAATAGGGGATAACCTCTGCTGTCGACCAACCGTCGTTGCCTGCGGCGGCCCAGCCGTCATAGTCGGCACGGCTGCCCCAGATGGCGATGCAGCCGTTGTGGGCTGAACAGCCCCCGATCACCTTGGCACGCTGGAGCTCGTGGTTTGGCTGGCCGTGAGTTGCCGCACTGGTGAAGGACCAATCGTGGGTGCTGGCAAGCACGCGACCGTCCAGCAAGTCGCTGGGCCAGCGGCCTTCTTTCTGGTGACCGTAGTCCGGACCGGCTTCCAAGAGCAGCACCGACTGGTCGCCGCGTTCGGCAAGCAGTCCCGCCACGGCGGCTCCCGCCGTGCCGCCGCCGATGACGACCGTATCCGCGTAACGAGGTATGTGTGGCGTGCGCATGCGTACCCTAGAACCTTAGCCAAAGCGCAGAGTTCAGTAGGGGAATTCTAGCATATAGGAAGGATGAATCGAGACCGCACGCAATCATTGACGCTCTCCGCGCCTGGTGCACTGTTCCGCTGCGACCGCGCGACATTGGGTATACTATCGCCAAGAGGACTTGCACGCATGAGGAGGTGGTTATGGGCCAGCGGCACAGCGAGGGGGGAGTTGCGATTGAACCGGAGGCAGGTTCGCCCCCTACCACTGCGACAGCTGAGCTATTTGAGGAGTCGTCCCGCTATATGCCGGGAGGCACGTCACGGCTGCACTACTACTATCATCCGTATCCCATCTATGCGCAAAGCGGGAACGGTTGCTACCTGACCGACGTGGAGGGTGTGGAGCGCGTTGATTACCTCAACAACATGACCGCGCTGATTCACGGCCACGCCAATCCGGTGATAAACCTGGCAATCTTTCACCAACTGCAGCGCGGCTCTGCGTATTCCGAACCGTCCGAGCCGGAACTGGAGCTTGCCCGTCTGCTCGTGGAACGGGTGCCCTCTTTAGAGAAGATCCGCTTTGCCAATTCCGGCACTGAAGGCGTAATGCTCGCGGTCAAACTGGCACGGGCGTTTACGGGACGCAGCCGCATCGCCAAGTTCGAGGGCTTCTACCACGGTTATTACGACTACGTACAGGTGAGTTACTCTTCTCAGCCGGACACATGGGGACCCGCGGACGCCCCCCACAGCGTGGCCAGCAGCGGCGGACTGGCGGACTCGGTTGAGTCCGACGTGCTGACGCTGCCCTACAACGACAGGGAATCCGTGATACGCCTGCTGGAACAACATGGGTCCGATATCGCGGCGCTGCTTTATGATCCACTTTGCAATCGGGCGGGCTTTCCGTTGCCGCAGGATGACTTTCTCACGTTCTTGCGCGAGATCACGCGGGACTACGGTATCGTGCTCATTTCCGACGAGGTGATCAGTTTTCGGGTGAGCTACGCAGGCGGCGCGGCCCGCTTTGGCGGCGAGCCAGATCTCACGGTCTTTGGTAAGATCATCGGCGGCGGCCTGCCGATTGGCGCCGTGGGCGGCAGCGCCGAGATTATGTCGCTGCTGGATCCCACGGCAGGGCCGCCCGTGCTCGCCTCCGGCGGCACGTACAGCGGCAACCCGCTCTCCGCGATCGCCGGTTATGCCGCTCTCTCCCAACTCACGCCGGATGCGTACACACGCCTGGAAGAACTAGGCGATGACTTGCGCACCCGCGCCAATGCGGTCTTTGCCGATGCAGGCGTGCCGGGGCAGGTCAGCGGCGCCGGATCGCTCATCATCGTCGTGCCGACGGATGAGCCAATCGTCAACTACCGCAGCATTCCTAAAGGACCTGAGACCGAAGCCCGTATGCGCGGACTGCATCGCGGACTCATGGACGCCGGTGTTATCGTCTCCAAAGAGGGCCTCGGGGCGCTCTCTACGCCGATGGGACAGGTTGAGGTTGATCGCTTCGTTGACGCCCTGGCGCGGGCGGCACACCAGGTCGCCGGCCTGTAGGCCGCCCTGCAAGTGGCAGTAATGTCATCCACGCCGCGGTATGCTGCCGTGCTATCTGACATCGACGGCACACTCGCGCCCTACGGTGTCCTGCCCTCTCCTCCGGTGATCGCGGGGATATCCGCCGCGGCGCGGCGGTGTCATGTGGGCCTGATTTCCAGCCGGGACCTCCACTACGTTGCCGCCATGGCCGCGCGTTTCGATCTCAAGGGTCTGCAGGTTGCCGACGGCGGCGCGCGCATCTTCCGCGCCGACACCATGGAGACCCTCGACTGCGTCTACCTGGAACCGGAAGATGCGCGCACCGTGCTGGACGCCGTAGCACGGAGCCCCTATTCCTTCTCCGCCGTGGACGACACGACAGTGGTTGAGACCGTGGCGGACATTCACCACTGGCGCATCACGCGCATCACAGTCTTGCCGGTGCCCACGGCGGACCTGCCGCGTTTTGAAGAGCTCTTTCCGTCGGAGCGGCCTGTGCACGTCACGCGTTTTCCCTATGAATCCGGCAGGACGTGGGGCGTGGACATTACCCACAAACTCGGCACCAAGGCTACCGCCGTTCACCGTTACGCGCGCATGCTCGGCATCCGGCCCGCGCAGATCATCGGCATTGGCGATGGGCCCAACGACGTGGAATTCCTCCAAGAGTGCGGCCTGCGCATCGCCATGGGCAACGCCCATTCCGACCTCAAAGCCATTGCTCACTGGATCGCGCCGGATGTGACGGAGCACGGCATCCTGGCGGCGCTGGAGCGGTTCCGAGACGAGTTGGGGTAGGGCGCTACTGAGTCTTCATCTTTTCTAGCGATAGTGCTGCCAGCTTACTGCAGGTCCGTTGATGCTTGGCGGCTTTGAAAGTTATTCGGAGATGTGTACTATGGAATCTAGATTAAGGAGTATTGACCAGACAAGGCTGACGGAACTGGAAATAGAATTGGCAGGATAAGTGCACCTGAAGGAGAGCTTGGTGACCGCTGAGATTGCAGTTATGAACCAGGAAGCAGTTGCTCTAGCCGCTGATAGTGCTGTCTCGATTGTAGATGGTGAATATGAAGACGTCACTAAGATATTTACCTCAGCCAATAAACTCTTCGCGCTTTCACAGTATTTTCCAGTAGGGATAATGATTAACGGTAACACTCGTCTTGGAGAAGTGCCCTGGGAAACTGTGATCAAGTTGTATAGAGACCATTTGGGGACAGAAGGCAGGGAAACTATTGAAGACTATACATCGGATTTCATTCGGTACATAAACGTTCAAGCTAGCACTTTTCGGATAGATCAAGAGGGGATAGGGTGGTCGCGCTCTGGCATTGTCGTAGCTGGCTTTGGAGAAAAAGAGATATATCCCGCAATTGTGTCGCTGGAAGTCTTAGGCTTTCGAGGACAACTCATTTATCGTCTCGAGAAACCGAGCATAGCGATTGGAGGAATTGAGGCACTCATCCTTCCATACGCTCAAAAGGAAGTTGTTCAAGGATTCATGAACGGGGTCGAGCCATCATACAAGGGTACGCTGTTAGATATATTTGAAATCATACTTTCGAGGATCTTGGCTGACACTCTAAAGGAGTCCGAAAGAGACGTTTCCCGGGCTCTGGAGAATGCTATGGTTGCTCTGCAAAAAGAATTGGATAGCATAGAGTGGGAAGAATATGCAGAACCCGTGTTGGGAGCAATTGCCGAGATGCCAAAGAGCGAGCTACCGGCAGTTGCTGAAGCATTGGTTGGTCTGCAGTCGCTCAAGAGGAAGGTTTCTGAGGAACATGAAACCGTAGGTGGACCGATTGATGTGGCTCTGATTTCAAAGGGTGATGGTTTCATCTGGATCAAGCGCAAGCACTACTTCAATCCAGAGATCAATCCACAGTATTTTCAACGATTCAAAGGAGGCCAAGATGAAAGACCCTCGCCCCGGAGAACCGTCTAGAACTGGGGAGCAACCAAGCTTTACTAGACCCTCCAGTGAAGAAGAAAATGATCCAGAGACTATTGCAGACCGTGTTGTAGACGTATTTTGGAAGACCCTGCACGCCAGTCAGGATGACGAATCCTAGACATCACCTGGCTTTAACATCTGATGGCTTCACACCGTTAAGGCAATCTTGAACGCGCCATAGTCTAGGTGAATTACTCAAAGTGAGTTCATTCCGCGAGACCCTTGGCAACCTGGTGTACTCTATCGCTCATTAATGTGTGGCCATGCAGCAGATGCCATCATCTCCAGAATTGCAGCAGCGCTCTTCTTGCGCATTCGGCTAGCAATCGCAACCGGCGTATCTCCCTTTAGGTTTTGTACCCTTGGGTCGGTGCCGCGTGCCAGCAGCAGGGCTACGGCTTCCACCCGACCGGCGCGCACAGCGTCGAGGAGCGGGGTTTCACCTTTCTCATCCGCCGCATCGATGTCCGCGCCGTTCGCCAGCAAGGTTTCCATGCTCGCAAGAAAGCCGGCGGTGGCGGCGCGGTGGAGGGCCGTCTTGCCTTTGTAGTCGCGGACGTTCACGTCTGCTCCGAGCTCCAGCAGCGCCTGAATTTTCTCGGGATGCTCTCCCTTGTCGCCCCGGCTGGCAACTACCAGCGGCGGCCAGCCGGGGCGGCCGGTATTGACGTCGTAGCCGTGGGAAATAGCCAGTTCTGCTAATGCGCGGTTCTGGGAGGGGTCTGCCAACGGGAGGTTGCCGGCATCGGCCCCGCGCGCTAGGAGCATCTGCACGAGGTCCAGCCGGTTGCGGCCCACCGCGATTCCCAGCATCCGCGTGTCGTGCTGGCGGACCTCCGCGCCGCGTTCGAGCAGCAGTGCGACCGTATCTCTGCAACCGCCGCTGAGGGCATAGGCAAGCGGCGTGGCCCAGGAGTTGGGCATGTGGTCGAAGACCAGCCTTTTCCCTTCAGACCGCTGGGAGTCGTGCTGCGCCTGGGAGCTTTCAAGCAGCGCGGGTTCGGCTGCAAGATATCCGGCAACTGCAGCCGTATCGCCCAGATAGGCTGCCGTAAACACGTCTACGGTCGCGCCCTGCTCCAGCAGATAGTCGGCAAGGGCATGGCGTTGCTTGGCCCTGGCTACGCAGTAGCAACTGATTTCCACGTAGTGTTCGCTGTAGTGGCAGCCAAGTGCATTGACATCAGCGCCGCGCGAAACCAGGAATTCCGCCACTGCCAGCTTGCCCCAGTACGCCGCTTCCCACAGCATCGTGCGTCCATGGGAGCCGACGGTGCGCACCCAACGGGGGTTGTCGTCGACAAATGCCCGTACCGCCTCCACATCGCCGCGTCCGGCGGCGGCCGCCACGATCTTGAGAAAATCACTTTGCTTGCCGGTGAGGGTTTCCTTTGCCATTCAATCCCCCTTAGCGGTCTGCAGCGCGCCGTTCCCAAAACAGCCGGGCGAGCAGCCCCACGACGAGGACTGCGCAGAGCCAGGCAAACCAATCGCCGGTGCGCGTGTATGGCGTGCCCGAGGACTCCGGCAGCGGCACGGCGGCGCGGAGTACCGTGCGGTCCGCCTCCAACGCCGAGGTACTGGCGATGATCTCTCCGCTCGGCAAGATCACCGCGCTGCCGTAACGCCAATCCGCCTTTACAATAGTCACGTTGTTTTCAGCGGCGCGTTGTGCGCTGGCCGCCACCTGGAACGGGCTCATCTCCACCCAGTCGTGGCTCGTGACTGCAATGAGTTGCGCGCCATTGGCCGTCAGGATGCGGGCAACGTCGGGAAAGTCGGAATCATACGCCATCATCGTGGCGAACGTGCCCAGCGGCGTGGAGAACACCGGGTGCTCGCCGCCGGTGACGCTCTGTTCGCCTACGAAAATTATGGGGTAGTTCTTGGCATACATGCCGAGGAACTCACCCTCAGGCGAGATTAAGACTGCCTCATTGCGGAAGCCGCGCGGATCGGTATCCACAAAGTAGGGCGCAAAGAGGTACGCGTTCATCTCGCGGGCAAACGTTGCCAGTCGTTCGCGGGCTTCAGTGTCCGCCTGTACGTCGCGCCAGACGGTCGCTTCCGGCCAGACGATGAGTTGCGCGCCCTGCGCTTGCTCCCGCGTGAGTTGCTCCACATCGCTCCACGCCAGTCCGTAATAGTCTCGTACGCCCTGCACCATCGCCTTATCGAAGTAGTCGGACATGTCGAGGCCCGTCTGCACGAGTGCCACTTCAATCGTCTGCGGGTCAGACTGCGCTTGCGGCGCGGACCCACGCATCGCCGAACTGAGCAGTACGCTGCTGACGAGTAAAGGTACGACCAGCGCGGTCACTCCTGCCGCTTGCATGGGCCGGCGCGTCAGCAAGCGAGCGAGGACAGCCGCAATGAGCACATTAGCCAGGACAATACAGAACGTGAGCAGCCACGGCCCGCCAAGGCGCATGATCGCCATCGTGGTCGGGAACGTGTGCTGCGTCGTGAAGAGATTGCCCCAGATGTGGCCAAGCTGCAGGCGGTAGCGCACGTACTCGGTAAGCGTCCACACAGCCGGCGGCAGCAACCAGAAGTACGGTCTTGCCTGCGCCAGTGAGACCGGCGGGCCTATCGGTATGCGCCCGAAATAGAAGAGCACAAAGAGCGTTGGAAGCAGGATGACACTCACGAACAGCGCCGGCGAATCAAGGAAGAGAATCGGCGGGAAATCGCTGCCCCGCCACGCGCGGGACGTGAGGCCGGGCGGGAACGCCTGCCACAAGAGCACGCCCATGTAGAGCACGAACGTCAGGGCAGCCGCAGCGCGCGCGGCGCGGGGTCGCGGGGTGGGCAGCGCCAGCGGCACAAGCATCGGCACCAGCGCTATCCACGCCAGATACCAATAGTCGTACGGCGGAAACGCCAGCACCAACAAGACCGCCGAGACTATGCCGCAGGCCAGTATGCCTAACAGTCCTAGTTGTGGTGCTCGTGAATTCATCAGTCTCTTCCGATTTCCTTGGGAGCAGTCTCTCTGTTACCGTGCGGCGCATGATGTGTACACCGTGGTGACATTTCCATAGTCACCCTATCTATCTTAGCTTGCAGAACCTTCCCGGTGCATGTTTCCAAGCTTGGAGCCTGCAGCAGTACTAAGAATCCGCAGGGGTGCTGATGCCTTGTTCATCTGCCGTGAGCCGAGGTGTTTGCTGAAATCGCTGAATCACCACGTGTCGCGATAGGCAAGGAGTCGCCTGCAAGTCTCGGTTGCCTCTGTCCCCTAGTCTCGAGGGAAAGACGCGTGCGGTGAAGGCATAGTATCCTTAGAGAAGAGTACACTTGGTGGATATGCCCTGCGAGGCCGCAGTGACAGAGATTGATTTTGCTCCAACGGGAGTCGGCTTGGGATGCTCAGTAGGATTGGGAGTGTCATTGGCCTTAGCAAGTGGGCAGACGACTTCAGTTGCAAGTCGAATACGCAATCTCAAACGAAAAAGAGGAAGATTGGATGCCGGCACAAGGATCGGCAAATCGCAACCGATTTGATGAACTCTATCTGGCGACGTACGCCGATCTGATTGGCGACCGATACACGGTGCCGGAGGTGGAGGCGATCGAGCGGTTGCTCGAACTGCGGCCGGGGTCAACGTTGCTTGACCTGGCGTGCGGCCAGGGCCGCCACCTTATTCACCTGGCAATCCAGGGCTACACGGTGATCGGACTTGACCGCTCGGACGTGCTCATGCGCCAGGCATACAAAGACGGACGGATACGCGGCCTGGACGTCAATCTTGTGCAGGGCGACATGCGCGCGCTGCCGTTCGACTGTGCGTTCGATGGGGTGGTCAACTGGTTTACGGCGCTTGGCTATCTGGAGAGCGATGACGAGGACCAAAAGGTGCTGAACGACGTGGCGGCGGTGCTGCGTCCCGGCGGCCGGTTCGTCATGGAAATGTCAAATCCGATCCAGACCTACCAGAAGCAGGCCTGGGAGGACTCGGAGATGGCTTCCACCGGGTACGCTATGGTGAATAGGAACCGCATGGACTACGAGACGGGGTGCCAGCATACGAGCCGCGTTATCATTACTCCGGGTGGCGAGCGCATTGAGCGCGAGCTACGGGTGCGGGTCTACTTGCCGCATGAACTGGAACGAATGCTGAATCTCGCGGGTCTGGATCGACTTGATTTCTTCGGTAGCCTGGACGGTGAACCGCTCGCGCCCGAGAGCAGCCGTCTTATTCTGACCGCGAGGAGGACGGCATAACTGGTCGTACTAAATGAGACCGGCGATTCGGCGAAGACATAGGGCGACTATCAAGGAATAGATGATGTGGCGGACGATGAATTGGAAATCGCTCGTTTACGGCGGCGGCATGGGGCTGGCGGTTCTGCTGCTCGTGGGTATTCCCAGCGGCGTGATCCCGAACCAGTTTTTCGTCCGTCCCTTAGATGCACGCCCCACTGACTATGTTTACCTAGGAGCCATAACTGCCCTGGCCGTGATGCTTGGGGCGACGTACGGTGTGCCACGGAGTTGCTCGCTTCAAGACTCGAAAGCTCTCGGCAGCGGCCTGCTGCTCTTTGTGGGCATCGGCTGTCCGGTACGCAATAAGGTGGTGCTTGCTCTCGCCGGCGCCAGTGGCGCGCTTACATATTTTGAGCCGATCCAACCCCTATTCTCGCTTGCCGCCATTGGTCTGATGGGCGTTGCTCTTGTGCTGCGCCTGCGCGACATAAGACGCTCGCCAGTTGCCGAACAGTCCTCGGCTGCGGCCGCGCAAGCATCCCAACCTCCATCGCAGTAGCGCTTGCACGTAGACCGTGACCGCTGTCTCACAATTGCCATGGCCAGGAAACTGCTCGGGCGAATGGGCGGCATAGTGTTGTGTTGGGGTTCCTGGAATTGTGCTTGCCGTATACTTTACGCGTACATTGCAATGGTACAACGTGAATCCCACGGCGGGCGGTCCATACAGCTTTGGTCAGAGGGTAGGAATTCGGAAGGCAGACACGGCATGAAAGCCACGACAGTTCGACCCAAGCGCCTCTCGCAACATGCTGTAGTATCGTGCGGTGCACACATGGCGCACAGGAGACCGCGGAGAGACATAATGACATCCTGTCCGGCTAAGCGCTCGCCGCTCCATTTACCTGCAATTCTGCTCGCGCTGTTGTTCACACTATCCGCGTGCGCGACTGCTGTACCGTTAACCACTCCAAGCCCAAGTCCCGAGTCGACCGCCACGCCCATTCCTGCGGCTACGCCCTCGCCGCAAGCGTTTCGACTCACGATCTTGCATAACAATGACGGTGAATCCCAGCTCATACATGCCGGGAGGGACCGGGAGGATTTTGGCGGCGTGGCTCGCTTTGCCGCACTGGTGGCCAAGCTCAGACAGGAAGCCCATGCCAGCGGCAGCAGTGTGCTGGTAGTCTCAGCCGGTGACAACTTTCGCGCAGGACCGGAGTTTAGCGCGAGTCTGGAGCGTGAGTCCGCGCCATTTTACGATATTATCGCCCTCGATCACATCGGCTACGATGCGATGGTGCTGGGCAACCATGAGTTTGATTTTGGGCCGGACGTCTTAGCGGATGCAATCAGCGGCTCTACGTCAACTGTTCCCTTTATCAGCGCCAATCTTGATTTTAGTGGGGAGCCGCGGCTGGCCGTGCTTGCGGCAGCAGGCCGTCTGGCCCGCAGCGCAGTACTGGAATTCGATGGTGAGCGTGTCGGCATCATCGGCGCCACAACGCCGGGTCTCCGTTATCTCTCCAGTCCGCGCAACGTGCAGATCGCGAAGGATGTTGCGGCGGTGGTCCAGCAGGAGATCGATGCAATGGAAGCTGCGGGCATAAACAAGATCATCGTCGTGAGTCACCTGCAGGGGATCGCGGGAGACGTGGCGCTTGGCGCCGCGCTGCGTGGGGTTGACATATTGATTGCCGGCGGCGGCGACGAGTTGCTGGCAAACGAGAGCGATCTGCTGTTGCCCGGTGACGAGGAAAAAGTATTCGGCACATATCCGCTCTTGGCCTCGGATGCCGATGGCAATGACGTACCGGTGGTGGGTGCGCCGGGCCGGTACACGTACGTGGGCCGCTTGATCGTGGAATTTGACGTGAACGGAACTATCACGGCGATTGACGCCTCTAGTGGGCCGGTGCGCGTGGCCGGGGGCGACCATCCGGACGCCGTGGAACCTCATCCGCCGTTGCAGGAACTCGTTGTCAATCCGGTAGCGGACTTCATCAGCGGCCTGGCGGCTACCACTGTCGGTACCACTGAAGTGTCACTGGACGGACAAAGGCATGCAATACGGACACGGGAGACGAATCAGGGCAATCTCATTGCTGACGCGCTGCTATGGCAGGCGAATGAACTAGCGGACCGCTACAGAGTCCAAGGTGCAGACGTGGCGCTCCAAAACGGCGGCGGCATTCGCAACGACAACGTGCTCCCGGCAGGCACATTGTACGAACTTGACATCTATAACATGGCCCCGTTCCCGAACTTCCTTGCCATCGTGCCGAATGTGTCGGTGGAACAATTCAAAGAGATTCTCGAGAACGCCGTTTCGCGGGTCGAGCACATTGACGGTCGGTTCCCGCAGATAGCCGGTTTCACCATGACCTGGGATCCGAACGGTACCTCACAGGTGCTCGATGACGACGGCCGGGTGGTCACGCCGGGCACGCGAATTCGCAGCGTGCAGCTTGGCGACGGTACCTGGCTGGTGCGGGATGGTGACGTCGTGGCAGATGCGGGCCCCGTGCACGTTGCGACACTTAATTTCCTCGCACGCGGCGGCGATGAGTACCCCTTCCGCGACGCGCCGTTCGTTTCGCTTGGTGTCACATACCAGCAGGCAATCGCCAACTACATTGCCCAAGGGCTCGGCGGCGTGGTCACGGCTGAGCGCTATCCTGAGGGTGGCGAGGGCCGCAACGTCGCCACAGATCCTCCGGCGCGGCAGTAAGAATTGCTGCAAATCCACCTAAGTGTTGGCGCTTTGCGCGTTCATGCCTGTGTGTGGGCGTGCCACTTTGGTCCAAACGCAACGCAGGCCTCCAATGTTGAAGACCTGCGTCGTGTCGTGCAGAAACTGAACCGACAGCGCCCTCGAGTCCACTCGGCGGAGACCTTTGCGGTTCAGTGCATTGCCGGAAGACTATTCGATGGTGATGCGCTCGGCCTTGTCCTGACCGCCTTTGGCTTTAGTCTCGACCCGGATTTCTACGCCGCGTCGGATGAAGTCGAGGACAGCGTTTGCCTTCTGGCTCAACCTCTCCTGCAGGTTCTCAAACGCGTCACCGGGTGAGTTGCGTAGTTCGATGGTTACGCGGAAGAATGGCTGCTCCGGCGCCTCTTTATTGGCATCACCGTTACCGGCTTTATGCGTATCCTCCATGATGACTAACTCCTTTTTCGTAAGTGCCGCTGGGTGGCATGCGCCGCACAATGGTGGAGGCGCCTGGGCAACCCCTTTAGATAGCCCTTTCCACTTTCCCCCAGTAGCATCTGGTTATCCAATCTCTGATTTCAATTATAACCACAACTAGCGACAGAGCGCAAGAGAATTAAAAGATATTCTTTAAGAAAATGTAAATCTCACCGCGTTGATGACGATGTTGGGGTCTATTCTGCTGCCAAAGCATCACGCACTGCTTTGATTCTGACGAGCACTGCCGCGAGTTCTTCCTCCAGTGAAAGTTTGCCGGTATCAAGCACGATAGCGTCGGGAGGCTGTGCAAGCGGTGCCGCGTCCCGGCTGCTGTCAATGCGGTCGCGGGCGGCGAGATTCCGGGCTACGTCGTCGTCAGTGATTGACGCGCCTCGTGTCGCGAGTTCTTGCTGGCGGCGCTGCGCACGAGTCGCGAGGTCAGCGACGAGATAAACTTTTACCTCGGCTTCCGGGCAGACCACGGTGCCGATATCACGTCCCACCATTACCACGCCTTTCTTGCGGGCCAGGCGCTGCTGCATGGGCAGCAGGGCTGCGCGCGCTTCAGGTTGTGCCGCAACCGGTGACACACCGGCATCAACCGCCTCGCCGCGAAGCTCCCAGGTGACGTCTGCCGTGCCCAGCAAGAGCGTGAACTGACGGCCGTCGGCAACGGTGGGAGGCGCAATGCGGATATCCAGCGTGTGAGCCAACGCCGCCAGCGCGGGACCTTTCTCTAAAGGTATTTGCGCGCGCAAAGCGGCGAGAGTCAGGGCTCGGTAGAAAGCGCCGGTGTCAACGAAGAGGTAGTTTAATCGCGCGGCAAGGAGGCTCCCGAGTGCGCTCTTGCCCGATCCCGCGGTGCCGTCAATGGTGATCGTAAGAGGTATTTCAGACGTGATCAATGTGGCGTATCCCGACCGCGGCGCTGGCGAAGGATGAGTCTGCCCTGTCGGCTCCGGTTGTGTTTGTGGCTGGCGTATTTTGCCGAAGCAATGCAGGCGCGGCCGCTTTCCGTTGCGGGTGAGGGCTTTGCGGCGGGTCATGCCAATGCTCGACTTCACTCTGCGACAACGAGCGGAATTCTCCCGCCGCTAATTTGCCGAGGCGGACCGGGCCAATGCGGACTCGGATCAGGCGCAGGGCGTGTTTGCCAATTGCCGCGAGCATCTGCCGGATTTGCCGCTTGCGCCCCTCTGTGAGGGTGATCGTCATCCACGTGCCTTCATCCTCGCGATGCATCAACTGCATCTTGATGGCATTGAGTTGATATCCGTCCAGGACCATAGGCGCGCGCAGCGCTTCCTGCTGTTGGGAAATCAAGCGACCGTTTACCAGGACCGCGTACTCTTTCTCGCCGCCGTAGCGGGGATGCGCGACGTGATTGGCCCATGCGCCGTCATCGGTGAAGAAGAGCAGTCCTTCGCTCTGGTAATCGAGGCGACCCACCGGAACCAGATGGGCGCAATCTTGAGGCAGCAGGTCGTAAACGGTACGACGACCGTGCGGGTCTTCGCGGGTTGTCAGGAATCCGGCTGGTTTGTGCAAGGCCAGGTAGGTAAGCGCGGCTGGCGGCACGACCGTCTTGCCATCCAGCGATACTCTGTCGCGAACGGGGTCCACTTTCGTACCCAGCACCGACACCGCCTTCCCGTTTACGGTAATCCGGCCTTGGACAATCAAGACTTCAGCGCGCCGGCGGGACGCCACGCCGCAGCGAGCAAGGAATTTTTGCAGACGTTCTTCCATGTGCACCAGTATACAGAGTCCCGGCGGAGTGCCGGAGCCAAAACACGACCGCACAGCCCATTGCCCGAGGCTTCGCCGGTTCTTTTTGCGTGCCTTTGACGTGGCGATACAACACTGCTGCCTGCTAGCCGCCAGCCTCCCGCGTTGACAGCGCGTGCAGCCGCATGCTACGTTCTGCCCGTCACCTTTGATACGTGCTATCACTCTTCTTAGCGCCTATAGAGAGGAATCTCATGAAAGTACACCTGGGGTGTTTCAGTCGGCCTTGGACCAAGTATGCGTTGGAGGTCTCGATGGAAGGCACAGCGCAGGCGGGGTTCAAGAATTTCGGATTCATGACAGCGGGGGATGGCCCGCCGTTGCCGCCCAACGCGTCCGCAGACCAGGTAGCAAATCTCGCCAGGTTGCTTGAAAAGTACAACCTAAAGAACCTGGAGAACTATACGAGCATTCCGTGGGGCGATGAATCCGTTGCCCGTTCGGCGCTACACAGCTATGTGGACAATAGCCACACGCTGGGCGCGACCTACATGCACAATAGCGGCACCAATGACGAGGCGCTTTACGATCAGTTCCTGCAACTCATGGAAGAAGCCGCGGAGTATGCCAAGAGCAAAGGCATCGTGGTGATGATGAAGCCCCACGGCGGTGTGACGGCCACCGCGCGGGGGTTGGTGGCGCTCATGAAGCGCATTAGTTCCGATAATTTGAAGGTCTTCTACGATCCAGGCAACGTGCTCTTCTACACCGGCGAGCGGCCGGAAGACGATTTTGAGGAACTCGCGCCGTACGTGGCAGGGATGTCAATCAAAGATGAGACCGGCGGCGTCAATGGCTCGGTGGATGTGACCCCCGGCGACGGCGACGTTGACTTTAAGGCGCTCTTTACGATCCTGCGCGACCACGACTTTGACGGTCCCTGCATGATTGAGCAACTCGGCGAGGGAACCATTGAGGAGGTCCACCACGAGGCCACGCGCGCCCGCGAATACTTGCACGGGCTGCTGGATGAACTTGGGGCCGACGTAGACTAGTGGTGACTGACAAACCATTTGAGAGTTGGCGCGAATGCAGAAGCAACGTGCCGTGAAGGGAGTTTGGGGACGCGTGGGAAAACTGAATGACATGGTAGCCATAGTAGGCGGCGCCAGTTCCGGCATGGGCGCGGCGACGGCGCGACTCTTTGCTCAGGAAGGCGCAGCCGTGGTCGTGGCGGCGCGCAGCACTGAAAAGCTCGCCGCGCTGGTGGACGAAATTACACAGAACGGCGGCACCGCATTGGCAGTGCCGACTGATGCAAATGACCGCGCCGCTGTTGCTGCCATGGCCAAGCGGGCTCGCGAGCAGTTTGGCAAAATTGACGTGCTGGTCAACAGCGTGGGCACTAATATCAAGAACCGCGCCTTTACTGAGATGGGGCCCGCGGATTGGGATATGATGATCGCGCACAATCTTACGGTTGCCTACAACCTCGTAGATGCGGTCTTGCCGACTATGCGTGAGCAAGGCGCCGGCACGATCATCCACTACTCTTCAGATGCCGTGCAAAAGCCCAACGTGGTTGCCGGTATTGCCTACCAAGCGACGAAACATGGCGTACGCGGACTGGCGCACGGCACCATGATGGAGGAACGTGACCGCGGCATTCGTGTTTCGGTGGTTTTTCCCGGCCCCTGTGAAACACCGCTGATGGAAAAACGGCCGGAGCCGCCGCCGCCGGAAGCATTCGCCAAGATGCTACAACCGGAAGACGTGGCGGAGGCGGCGCTCTTTATTGCTGCTCTCCCTCCCCGCGCGTTTGTGCCGGAGCTGGTGCTGGCTGCCAGTCTGATGTGATTAACGATGTCTACTCCAAGTCCGAATACAATGCCAGTCCCAAGTGCTGAATGGATCTTAGGATTTACAACATGGAAGAACTAGACCCGTCGCAAAGAGCATTCTGTGAAGCGCCGATTGGTGATGTAAGGTTGCTGGCCCCCGCAGGATGTGGGAAAACACTGTGCTTGCTCTATCGATGCATCCATCTTGCCCGGCAGGGAAGACCTCGCCGGTCACGGTTCCTAATCGTGACGTTTACGGTTGCCGCCAAGCAAGAGTTGCTTACCCGGCTCCACGATGACAGTCAATTCGCGGAAATTCGAGAAGCAATTGAAATCACTACTCTGAATTCATGGGGGTTCCGCCGGATAAAAAATGCAACCATTAGCCCTAAGCTCATCACGTCAAAGGCTGACTATCACTTTGCAATGTTGAACCAGCTTCAACCGATTTGGCAAAAGCACGAGAGCCTAAAGAGATCAATTCAAAGTGCCAACAGGTGGAAAAAGAGCAACGCTCCGCAAAAGTTGCTAAAAGTCATGGATGCGTTCAAGTCCTTGGGATTTGATCACATTCGGCATTCCAATTTCAAGCAGTTTGAAAGGCATGTTGAAGAGCTTCACAAACAAGGGTTGTCTTGGAAGCTGAAGGAACAGCTTGAGGCTTTGGCAAGTCTTGATGTGCTTGACGTTTCAGTGGACGAGAGTGGTCAAGAGGTGCTTCGCAATGGAAACAGCACAACTTTCGAACAGTTTTTTAAGTTTTGGCTAGAGGGTGTGTCACATTTAATGAGTAATGCCACGTTCACCTTGGAAGACCAGAAGTATTTTGCTTTCATTGATGCACGCGAGAATATCGAACAGGGGCAACTGCTTTCTGGTGCGGCAAGCTACGATCATGTATTTGTTGATGAGTTTCAGGATATCAACCCACTCGATCTTGCATTAATCAAGGCAATTGTCGAACGCAATCGCGCTACATTGACAATCGCGGGTGACGATGACCAGGCCATTTTTGAGTGGAGAGGGGCTTCGCCCGAGTACATCCTAGAGCCTGAAGACTACTTTAAATCGCGATTTGAAACTTTCACGCTTAGCGTAAATTACCGTTCACCTCACAACATTGTTGAGAAGTCGCAGCAGTTGATTGCCAACAACATGCGCAGAGTCCCAAAGCAAATAAGTGCGTCATCCTCCAAAGATGCACAGATTGATATCAAGAGAACTGATGGGCCTATAGCGTCACTTCAATATGTTTCAAATATGATAGAGGAATCGATTACTCAAAGTAAGAGCCCAAGCCGCATCGCAATAATTGGTCGCAAGAGAGCTCAAATCATTCCGTATCAAGTCCACTTTGCGTCCAAGGAGATTGCCTTTTGCGCTGCTGAAGACTTGCAAGTATTCTTGGGCAACGCATTCGACAAACTCCTCGACCTTCTATTGATTAAGACTCGTTCTAGAGTACGTCAACGGAAATCGCAAGTCGTAAACGACTTAATTGAGTTGTGCGATTTGGTAAAGCGCTACCCTCTAAACAAGAAAGATAAGCAGTCTTTAAGGAAGTTTCTCCAGCAATGCAATCTAAGGGATGTCTTTTCGGCGTCCGATACACTAGCCAACTACTGAGGAGCGCTTAAGGGCAAGAATGCCGAAGGTGCAATGAGCGTGGCATTTTCAGAGGCCGTGAAAGCATTCGTGAATGCCGAGACTGTCTCAGATGCACTGATGCAACTGAGTGTCAATTTCGAAGGCCTGCAGTATGATGTTGGAAAAGCTGAAGACGACATCTTCTATACAGACCCGCCATTCTATCAGTTAGCTGAATACGCGTCTCATTACGGGGAAGACTACGACACATTCATAGACGATATTGAACGTGCCAAGGATACTCTAGTTTACATACCGCCATTTGACGACGACAGTCAAGATCAAAAGACCGATCTTTGGAAACACCCTTTGCATCTGATGACTGCATTGCGCGCAAAGGGCAAGGAGTTTGACACGGTAGTATTACTAGACGTAATTGACGGGATATGGCCAAGCAAGAATGCAACTACGCCACTACAGACGGAAGCTGAGCGCAGGATCTTCTATGTGGCATTCACGCGGGCGCGGGAAAGAGTTCTCCTTTTGGTACCCAAGCGTATTGGCAGGAGAGAAGCCAATTCAATTGAATCGCCTTTCATCCGCGAACTTGGCCTATAGTGTCCCAAATGTAGACCGACTCTAGCACTGTAATTCTTTCCCCTCCTTGAGTTTGTTGCGTAGGAAGATGGTTGTCATCCATGCTCTGATTCGAGGACACGACGCAGCCCTGTAAGTGCTGACAGTAGTGCAGATTAGGCCTCGTATTCAATTGACCGACCTGTGACAACATGCCATTCGTCCGACGCCCTCGTAACTATCGTCGGAGCTACCGCCGTGGGCAAGAGTGCGGTGGCTATGGCCCTCGCTGCAGAGTTTGATGCGGAGATTGTCAGCGCCGATTCCCGCCAGGTCTATTGCGGTTTGGACATCGGTACGGCAAAACCGACGCTGGCGGAACGAAAACAGGTACCTCACCACGTTGTGGACGTGGCGCCAGCGGATAGTGCTTCCTACTCTGTTTCGGTTTGGCGCGAGCAAGCAGAGGCCGCGATTCAGCAGCTCGTTGCCCGCCGCAAGCGCCCGTGGCTCGTGGGCGGTACCGGACTGTACGTCCAGTCCATCGTAGACGGCCTGGTACTTCCTGCTGTGCCGCCTGAACCTGAGTTGCGGGCGGAGCTTGAACAGACAATGCGGGACGAGGGCATCGACGCTCTGTTTGCACAATTGCTGCGCCTAGATCCCGCGGCTGCGGCGCAAATAGATCGACATAATCCACGGCGGCTCATTCGTGCCTTAGAGGTCAGTATAGTTACCGGCGAGCCGTTCTCTGCGCAGCGCAAACGCCGTCCGCCCTCATTCCCCATTCTGCAGATTGGACTGCGCACCGACCGCGACAGCTTGTATCAGCGCATAGACGAACGCGTTGACCGCATGATTGCGGATGGCTTCATTGCAGAGGTCGAAGGTTTGCTCGCCGCAGGCATTGCGACCGACCTTCCAAGCATGCAGAGCGCCGGGTATCGCCAGCTCGCCGCCTACTTGCAGGGATCATGCACATTGACGGAGGCAATCCAGCAGACCAAGTATGCCACGCACCAGCTCGCCAAACGTCAGGAGACTTGGTTCCGCAAGCAAAAGGGCATACAATGGACAGAGATTGGTACCGATACTGTAGTATCTGTGGGGGAAGAGATTAGAGGATTCTACAGGGAATGCGAGCGGCGGTCCAGGTACCGGGCGAGTAAAGGAGCAATGAGCTGTGGCGGTTAAGGATACCCATAAGGTGTTCGAGCGACTCAGGGGCGCGGGATACAGCAAGGAAATGGCCGAAGCCCTCCTGGATACGCTTGGCGATTCGTGGGATACCCTTGCGACCAAGGCAGATCTAGATGAAGTCAGAGGCGACATCAAGGCATTGGAAGCGGCGACCAAAGCCGACATAGATGGAGTCAGAGGCGACATCAAGGCATTGGAAGCGGCGACCAAAGCCGACATAGATGGAGTCAGAGGCGACATCAAGGCATTGGAAGTGGTGACCAAAGCCGACATAGATGGAGTCAGAGGCGACATCAAGGCATTGGAAGCGGCGACCAAAGCTGACATAGATGGTGTCAGAAGCGACATCAAGGCATTGGAAGCGGCGACAAGAGTCGACATAGATGGTGTCAGAGCCGACATAGATGGAGTCAAAGGCGACATCAAGGTATTGGAAACAGCGACCAAGTCAGACATGCGCGAGATGGAACTGCGCATGCGGTTGCACCTCTATGCCGTGGCAATTGTGGTTATTGGCGTTTTGGCGGCGCTGGAACTCATACCGCGCTAGGCAACACGCTGCTGAGATGTACTTCTGATCGCAGCGCAGTGTGTAAGACGAGGATTATTGGGAAAGCCTCCTGTCTTGGGTGGCGAAGAGACGTTAGCCCAGGTGTGAGGTTAGCAATAGGCTTGCTCTGGTAACGCCCGCGGCGATCTGTGTAAGCTGGTAATGGGCGGCAGTCAGAGTTGATGCGCTTGGATTGACGTGATTGCGGAGACAGTTGTGTCGGCCCCCGCCGATGGGAGGGGCAAGCCCCCGCGCTAGGACATTAGCGTCTATTTCAGATTGGCAACTGAGAGTAGGGAGCACGTGATGGCACAGGACATAGAATTCACAAAGATGCACGGAACGGGCAATGATTTTGTCGTGGTAGACACCCGCGCCAACGGTGCAAGGGCGTGGGCAGACCTGGCGTCAAAGCTCTGCGACCGCAATTTCGGCGTGGGCAGCGACGGCTTGCTGCTTATCGATACGGATGGTAGCCAGAGCTACCAATTTCGCATGTTCAATCCCGACGGCAGCGAAGCTGAGATGTGCGGCAACGGTATCCGCTGCTTTGCCAAGTATCTCTACGATACGGGAGAGATTGGCGAGGGTTGGCTGGAGGTCGATACGCTTGCCGGAATGCTCAAGGTCAACGTGCACCCGGGAGATAACGACAATTTCTCCGTTTCGGTTGACATGGGACCGCCCTTTCTCGCCCCGGCGGAGATTCCGGTTCAGGCGAGCACTACCCCGGTAAAGGACATGCCGCTCAGCGTAAATGGCACCGATCTAGCCATAACGGCAGTTTCAATGGGCAACCCTCACGCCATTACGTTTCTCGATGACATCGAGTCCTTCCCGCTAACAACTATCGGCCCGGAAGTAGAGCACCATCCGGCGTTTCCAAAGCGCACGAACTTCGAGATTGCCCACGTGGTTGGGCGCGATCGGATCGAAGTCAAAGTGTGGGAACGCGGAGCGGGGCCCACGCTGGCCTGCGGCACCGGCGCATGCGCTACGGCTGTGGCCGCCCGCTTGCATGGCCTGACGGACGAGACCGTCACCGTGGGTCTACCCGGTGGCGATTTGACCATTTCGTGGGACGGCGAGGGTCGCGTGCTCATGCGGGGATCGGCGCAGACGGTATTCGCCGGCACCTGGCTGCAGGGAGACTAGGCATGTCCGACAATACCAAACGTATACTCCTCATTGTCTTTGCTCTCTTGCTTGGCATCGTGTCAATCGCACCCTTTGGCAGGATCAACCGTAGCGAACGCGCCGGCGTGCTTGCCGCAGTGGCCACGGCAATTGTCGGCCTTGTAGCCTTCATGCGCCGCGAAACTGAGGGAGAACTACTGGGCATTCCCTATAGCTTCAGCCCGCCGACGATCGAGCGGCTTAAGGGACGATTGTGGAATCCGGAGGACACGCGCATTCTTACGCCGCACATTTTTGGCTGGGGTTGGAGCATAAACTTCTACCAAGTTGGTAAGCGCTTGGGCCTCATCTCCTAAACACTTTACTCCACAATATTGTCAATCATCTTTGTCTTATAGGGTCACAGCGCATGGGCACGCTCGTTGGTGTAGACATTGGCGGCACGTTCACGGACGTGGTCGTGCTCGATGAGGCGCGCCGCGAACTGCAAATAGACAAAGTCGCCACCACTCCCGACGATCAGTCCAGCGGCTTCATTTCTGCCTTGGACGGTTTGCATGTATCTTACGCCGATATCGATCTCGTCACCCATGGCACGACCGTAGCTACCAATGCCGTCTTGGAGCGCGACGGCGGACGCTGCGGCCTGATAGCGACGCGTGGTTTCCGCGACATTCTGGAACTGCGCCGCCGCGACCGCCCCCACATGTACGGCCTCACCGGGTCATTCGAACCCCTCATCCCGCGTGACCGCCGCCTCGAGGTGACCGAGCGCATCGCCGCCGAAGGCACTGTGCTTACCCCTTTGTGCGAAGAGGATGTGCTGGAGGCGGGGAGACTGCTATTGGCGCAATGGGTGGAAGCCGTCGTCGTCAGCTTCATGAACGCGTACGCGAACCCGGAGCACGAACTTCGCGCCAAGGAGATCCTGCAGGCAGAGTGGCCGCATCTCTACGTCGTTGCGTCGAGCGAGACACTGCCGGTGTTCCGCGAATTCGAGCGCACGAGCACGGCAGTCGTGAACGCCTACGTCCAGCCGAACGTGGGCCGGTACTTGGAACAGTTGGAAGAACGGCTCAGCGAGCGTGGATACGCGAGCGATCTCTTCATCATGCAGTCGAATGGCGGCATGATGTCCGCCGCATCCGTACGCAACCTGCCCCTTAACACTGTGCTCTCCGGTCCCGCGGCAGGCGTGATCGCCGCTACGAGAGTTGCCGCCGAGAGTGGCTTCTCCAATCTCATCACCTATGACATGGGGGGAACGAGCCTCGACGTCTCGCTCGTGCAGGAGGGCAAGCCCCTCCCGTCTGGCGGCATGGATCTGGAATTCGGCATTCCCCTCATGGTCTCGATGATCGATATCCATACGATTGGCGCAGGTGGGGGGAGCATTGCGCGGATCGATCAGGGGGGCTTGCTGCAGGTGGGGCCGCAGAGCGCAGGCGCGGAACCTGGGCCAGTCTGTTACGGCAGGAACGGTACGGCGCCGACTCTCACGGACGCCAACTTGATCCTTGGCAGAATCAACCCCAACTACCCAATAGCCGGCGTTGCGGGCGCATCATTCGACGTAGCGAGTGCTCGAACGGTAATTACGGAGAATATCGGCAAGCCGCTGGGTCTCTCCACCGAGCAGGCGGCGCACGCGATTGTAACAGTTGCAAATAACCGGATTGCCGGCAGCCTCCGCCGTGTTTCTATCGACAAGGGCCACGACCCGCGTGACTTTGCGCTCTTCTCATTTGGCGGCAGCGGCCCTTTGCATGTGGGATATCTTCTGCGAGAGTTGAGCATCGGGCAAGGCATTGTACCGTACTATCCCGGAATCGCGTCCGCGTGGGGATGCGTGATTGCCGACCGCCAGCATGACTTCGTAACTATGCAGAACTGTCTGCTTAGCGAGCTTGATCTAGCCGCGGTAGAGCGCACCCTTGCCGACCATCTCGCGGCAGGTGAGGAGATGCTTGCAGGCGAGAACGTGCCTCTCACTCGCGTGCACGTCGTCCGCGAAGCCGACATTTCCTATGAAGGGCAGACCCACGTTATCCGTACTACGTTACCGGCGGGAGAACTCAGCCGTGATGCCATCGCCGCGAGTTTTCGCAGCGCCTACCTGCAACACTATGGCCGCGTAGAAGAGGGCCTTAGCGGCTTGGAGGAATTACTGGCACAGATCCCCATTCGCCTGCTCAACCTCCGGACGGCAGTGGTTGGCGTGCGCACCGACGTGCAATTGAGAGACTTTGTAAAAGCCCCTGAAACTTCGTTGGTGGACGCCCTCAAGGGGGAACGTTCCGTATACGTAGACGAGAGCTTCGTGTCATGCCCGGTTTACAATCGTACTGAGCTGCCTTGGGGCACTGTGCTGTCCGGCCCGGCGCTCATCGAGCAATCGGACACGACGGTTTGGCTGGAACCTTGGTGCCGCGCCACTGTGGCAGAGGGCGGTAGCCTGCTTATAGGGGTGACCTAGGATGCCCATTGACCCAATTACACTGGCGGTGATCCGTGGCGGCTTGGAGCAAATCGCCGATGAGATGGACGCTACCCTCGAGCGGATGGCATTCTCTCCCGTAATCTCGGATGGATTCGACCGCGCCAGCGGCATCTACCACGTGCGGGACGGTGAGGTGATCATGCAGGGGCCGCGGGGCCTGCCCAATTTCATCTGCGTGATGGAATTCACGGTCCGCTCCGTAATCGAGCGAGTGACGAATATCGCGGACGGCGATGTCTACATCGTCAACGATCCCTACATGGGCGGCACCCACCTGATGGACGTCAAGATGGTGAGGCCGTTCTTTTACAAAGGCAAGCTCACGGCCTTCTTGGCAAACAGCGGTCATTGGCCGGATATCGGCGGGCGTGTGCCCGGCGGCTTTTCGACCAGGGCTACGGAGATCTACCAAGAGGGCTTGCGACTGCCGCCGGTGCGAATTATGGACAAGGGCAAGCTGAATCAAGATGTTCTCGACATCATTCTCTACAACGTGCGGGTTTCAGCCGAACGTCAAGGCGATATCATCGCGAAGATCACCGCGCTCAATCTTGGCGCCGACCGCTTGACAAAGCTTCTCGATCGCTACGGTGAAGCGACTGTTTTTGAGGCCGTAGATGAGATGAAGGCGCGCTCGGAACGATTGATGCGGAGTCACATTGAAACGATCCCCGACGGCACGTATGAGTTTACCGATTACATCGATAGCGATGGCGTGGAGTGGGAACCTCTTGCACTCCGGCTGAAACTGACGGTGAGCGGCAGCGACGTCCACGTGGACTTTTCGGAGAGCAGTCCTCCTTGTCGGGGGCCGCTCAATAGCGTCTTCAGCACGACGCTCGCCGGAGTGTTTATCACCTTCAAGCATATCTTTCCCGACGTGCCCATCAACGCCGGCTGCTTTGCGCCGATCACGGTCGACATTCCGACCACGACGTTTCTCCACGCGCAGCCGCCGCGCCCGGTGGCAGGCTGTGCTGCCGAAGTCTGCCAGCGCGTGATTGACGTCATGCTCGGCGCGCTGGGGCAGGCGATTCCGGATAGGGCCTACGCCGCGCCCATGGGTACGGTGACGAATCTCTCGGTTGGCGGTGAGAATCCGGGCCGGGGCTACTACGTCTTCTACTCATTCATCGGCGGCGGCTACGGGGGCAACTTCCTCACCGACGGGCTGATCAACGGCAATCCCACGATCGCCGTGGCGCGTACGCAGGCGCTGGAGATCTTTGAGTTCCGTTACCCGGTACTCTTCACGCGCTACGCCATTCGCGAAGGTTCGGGAGGCGCGGGCAAGCGGCGGGGCGGGTACGGCGTGATCTTTGAGTTCCAAATACGTCATGGAGACGCCAGCGCGTCGCTGCTGGGAGAGCGGGGACGTTTTGCGCCCTTTGGCATTCTGGGCGGCCAGTCTGCGCAGACTGCCGAGCACGTTTTTACCCTCCGGGGAGAGGAATTCCGCCCGGAACATATCAGCAAAGATGAAGGTGTGCACATGGAGCCGGGCGACGTGCTGAGCTTGAGAACACCGGGTGGCGGCGGCTACGGGGATCCTTTCGAGCGGCCGGCGGCGCTGGTGCTCCAGGACGTGCGGCGCGGGTACTACGACCGCGCCACGGCCATGCAAGAGTACGGCGTACGGATTCAACCGGATGCGTGGGTTGTGGATGAAGAGTCCACCCAAGTACTGCGCCGTGGTCGCCGGGAATTAGGGTTGGCAGGCTCAAGCTAGCCGAGGCCTGGATTCCGTTGGCACCGTGGCACTCCATCTGAAGTGTGGGATAACCCTTCGCGGCCTGGGAACACTCCCCCCCCCCCCCCGCCCCGTCCGAATACAAAACAGCGGGCGGGGGGCGCGGAGACGGCGAGGCCAACCTC